>NZ_JBYCZL010000006.1:0-233452 GCF_057586215.1 Roseomonas sp. SRI_022 | reverse complement strand
CGCCGCCGGTCGCGGTGCTACCGCCGCCTTCGCCACCCCCGGTGCCGCAGCAGGAATCGTCGACCGCCGCGCGACCGTCCCAGGCGCCGCCGCCGCAGCAGCAGCGCCCACCAACCACCCCGCCGCGCCCGCCCGCGCCGGGCCCTGGCATCAGCGTCAAGCCGCCGATCCAGCGCGGCGGCCAGCCGATGAGCGGGGAGCCGGCGAAGCCACCCGGCTTCGGCCGCTGATCACTCGTCGTCGGAACGCGACGGCGGCCCGGCCAGCACGCCGCCATCGATCGTGATGGTCTGCCCGGTCATGAAGGACCCGGCGGCCGAGGCGAGGAACACCGCGGCACCCGCGATCTCATCCGGTTCGCCGATGCGCTTCAGCGGGGTGTCCTTGGTGCGCTTCTTGTAGATGCCCGGATCCTCCCACAGCGCGCGGGCGAAGTCTGTGCGGATCAGGCCCGGTGCGATGGCGTTGGCGCGTACATTCTTCGGGCCCCATTCGACCGCGAGGTTGCGCACCAGCTGCATGTCGGCGGCCTTGGAGATGGCATAGGCGCCGAGCACCGGCGAACCGCGGAAGCCGCCGATGGAGGAGATGATGACGATCGAGCCGCCGCCGCGTTCCGCCATGCCGGGCGCGGTCATGTGGGCGAGCCAGATGTTCGACTTGATGTTGGATGCCATGATCTTGTCGAAGATCTCATCGGGCATGGTCACGGCGGGGCCGAAATGCGGGTTGATCGCCGCGTTGCAGACCATGACATCGACCTGGCCCCAGGCAGCGATGGCCGCGTCCACCAGCGCCTGGCATTCGTTCTTGCGGCCGATGTTGCAGGCCACGGCCATGGCCGTGCCACCCTTGGCCTTGATGGCGTCCACCACCTCCTGACAGGCGTCCACCTTGCGGGAGGACACGACGACCTTCGCCCCCTGTTCCGCCATGCGTTCGCATATGGCGCGGCCGATGCCGCGGCTGCCGCCGGTGACGATGGCGACCTTTCCGGTCAGGTCGAACAAGGACATGGCATTTCGCTCCCGCAGGGTTGATGAGGCCAGCGCAGCATGGCCTGGGCCGCGCGGCAACCGGGGGTGGAGGGGGCGCTTGCCGCCGGCCGCGTCCTGCACGACACTCCGGCCCGACCGATCGGTCGGATACCAGACCGGCAATTCCGAGGGAGAAACGCCAGTGGCCCAGGACGCGGACTTCGTCCAGCACGACAAGCAGGGCGAGGTGCATGTCCTCCGCCTTGCCAACCCGCCGGTGAACACGCTGCGGACCGAGATCCGCGCGGGCCTGTTGAACGGCCTGAACGCCGCCAAGGCCGCGGGTGCGAAGGCCGTCGTGCTGATCGGCGCCGGCCGGATGTTCTGCGCCGGGGCCGAGATGACGGAGTTCGGCAAGCCGCGGCAGCCGCCCTCCCTGACCGAGGTGTTCGATGCCATCGAGGGGTATCCGGGCATCGTCGTTGCGGCGATCCATGGTTCCGCATTGGGTGGCGGGCTGGAACTGGCACTCGCTTGCCATGCGCGGGTGGCGACGGCCGCGGCGCAGGTCGGGCTGCCGGAAGTGAAGCGCGGCTTCGTCCCCGGCGCGGGCGGCACGCAGCGCCTGCCGCGCATGATCGGGGCGGAGGAAGCGGCGAAGATCATCGTCTCCGGTGACCCGATCGCGGCGAGCAAGGCGCAGAAGCTCGGCTTCGTTGATGCGATCATCGAAGGTGATCTCGAGGCCGGCGCCGTCGCCTGGGCGAAGGCCAATATCGGTAAGACCTTCACCCTCGCGCGCAATCGCACGGACAAGATCAGCGGGCAGGATCCGGCGGCCTATGACGCCGTCGTCGCCGGGCTGCTGAAGCGGTCGCGCGGGCAGGAAAGCCCGAAGGGCTGCGCCGAGGCCGTGCGCGCCGCCTTCACCATGCCCTTCGAGCAGGGGCTGGCGAAGGAACGCGAGCTGTTCCAGTCGCTGGTGTCCGGCGAGCAGTCCAAGGCGCTGCGCCACATCTTCTTCGGCGAGCGCGAGGTGCTGCGCATCCCGGGCCAGCCGGCTGATGCGAAGCCCCTGCCGGTCGAACGCCTCGTGGTGATCGGCGGTGGCACCATGGGCGGCGGCATCGCCATGTCGGCCGCCAACAACGGCGTGCCGGTGACGATCGTGGAGATGACCGAGGAGGCGCTGCAGAAGGGCCTCGCGCGCTGCCACGCGAATTGGGAACGCACCGTGTCCACCGGCCGCCTGTCGCAGGCGGATTACGAGAAGCGCAAGGCACTGCTGACCGGCAGCACCGATTTCGAGGGCACCGTCGCCAAGGCGGACCTGGTGATCGAGGCGGTGTTCGAGAACATGGCCGTGAAAAAGGAAGTGTTCGCGCGGCTGGACAAGGCGGCGCGGCCGGGCGTGCCGCTCGCGTCCAATACCTCGACCCTGTCGATTGATGAGATCGCTTCCGCCACGTCGCGGCCGGAACTGGTCGTGGGGATGCACTTCTTCTCGCCCGCGAACGTGATGCGGCTGCTGGAGAATGTGCGCGGGGCGAAGTCGTCCTGGGCGACGATCGCGACGGCCACCGAGTTCGGCAAGCGCATCGGCAAGTTGCCGGTGCTGGTGGGCAATTGCGACGGCTTCGTCGGCAACCGCATGACCGGCAAGCGCGGCCCGCAGGTCGAGAAGCTGCTGCTGGAAGGCTGCCTGCCGCAGGACATCGACCGCGTGATGGAAGGCTACGGCATGGCGATGGGGCCGCTGGCGGTGGGGGACCTCGCCGGGCTCGACATCGGGGCCGCGGTGCGCAAGGCGCGTGGGACGGTCGCACCGGTCGCGGATGCCATCGTCGCACTCGGTCGCTTCGGGCAGAAGACCGGCAAGGGCTGGTACATGTACGACGAGAAGCGCACCCGCATGCCGGACCCGGAGGTGGAGCGCATCATCCTCGACGTCGCCGAGAAGATGCAGGTGCGTCGCCGCAAGATCGAGGACCAGGAGATCATCGAGCGGCTGATGCTGCCGATGGTCAATGAGGGCTCGCGCATCCTGGAGGAAGGGGTGGCGTATCGCCCGATCGACATCGATGTCATCTTCGCCAACGGCTTCGGCTGGCCGGCCTGGCGCGGTGGGCCAATGTTCTGGGCCGATACCCAGGGGCTGAAGAATGTGCGCGACAAGTTGGCGCATTACGCCGCGGCGACGGGTGACGCCAATCTGAAGCCGACCGCGCTGATCGAGAAGCTGGCGGCCGAAGGCGGGACCTTCGCCGGCATGTCCGCCAAGACGAACGCATAAAGGGAGTCAACGACATGGAACTCCGGTTCACCGATGAGGAACGCGCCTTCCGACAGGAAGTGCGGGACTGGATCGACGCCAACCTGCCGGCCGATACGCGCGAGCGCATGGCATCCGGCCGCACGCCGACCAAGGCGATGCAGGTCGATTGGCAGAAGCGTCTTTATGAGAAGGGCTGGGCTGTCCCGCATTGGAAGGTGGAGTGGGGCGGCCAGCCCTGGACCGCCATCAAGCGCTTCATCCTGTCCGAGGAAATCCAATCCACGCCGGCGCCGTCGCCGCTCGGCTTCAACTGCAACATGCTCGGGCCGGTGCTGATCGCCTTCGGCACGGAGGAGCAGAAGAAGTTCTTCCTGCCGAAGCTCGCGAGCCTCGACCTGTGGTTCTGCCAGGGCTTCTCCGAACCCGGCGCCGGGTCGGACCTCGCCAGCCTGAAGACGCGGGCGGTGAAGGAGGGCGACCATTACATCGTCAACGGTCAGAAGACCTGGACGACGCTCGCCCAGCATGCCGACTGGATCTTCCTGCTGGTGCGGACCGATCCGGGCGCGGCGAAGCAGCAGGAGGGCATCTCCTTCCTGCTGGTGGACATGAAGACGCCGGGCATCACGGTGCGGCCGATCATCACGATCGACGGCGCGCATGAGGTGAACGAGGTCTTCTTCGACGACGTGAAGGTGCCGGTCGCCAACCTCGTCGGCACCGAGAACCGCGGCTGGGATTGCGCGAAGTTCCTGCTGTCCAACGAGCGCACCGGCCAGGCGCGCGTGGGTGCGTCCAAGGAACGCATCCGCCGGCTGAAGCTGATCGCCAAGGAAGCGCCCGGCGGGGCGCGGCCGGTGATGGAGGATCCGCGTTTCCGCTCGCGCCTGACGGATGTCGAGGTGCAGCTGAAGGCGCTGGAGATGACGACGCTGCGCGTGCTGGCGGATGAGAATCGGCAGCTCAGCCGCGGCAAGCCGAACCCGGCGTCGTCGGTGCTGAAGATCCGTGGGACGGAGCTGCAGCAGGCAATTTCCGAGCTCTACGTCATGGCGGCCGGACCCTACGGCCTGGCTGCGCCGAACGATCCGGAAGCCGATGGGCGCAACGAGCCCGATGTGGCGCAGGACTGGCAGACGCTCGCCCAGGCCACCTACTTCAACTGGCGCAAGCAGTCGATTTACGGCGGATCCACCGAGATCCAGAAGAACATCATGGCCAAAGCGTTCCTGGGGCTCTGAACACAGATGGATTTCGATCTCTCCGAAGACCAGCGGCTTCTGCAGGACAGCCTGTCCAAGCTGCTGAAGGACAAGTACGGCTTCGAACAGCGCAAGGGCTACACGGCCTCCGAGACCGGTTGGTCGCGTGAGGTGTGGGCGGCCTATGCCGAACTCGGCCTGCTCGGCATGCCCTTCGCCGAGGAGGATGGCGGCCTCGGCTACGGCGCCGTCGAGACGATGATCGTCGCCGAGCAGATGGGCCGGGCGCTAGCGCTCGAACCCTTCATGTCCACGGTGGTGATGGGCGGCGGCTTCCTGCGCCACGGCGCGACGGCCGCGCAGCGTGCGGCGATGGTGCCGCAGATCGCCGAAGGCAAGCTGCTGCTCGCCTTCGCGCATACCGAAGCGCAGTCGCGCTTCGACCTGAACGACGTTGCGACGACGGCGAAGAAGGATGGCGCGGGCTGGGTCATCGAAGGCCGCAAGGGTGTCGTCGTGCATGGCGACACGGCGGACCAGCTGATCGTCACGGCGCGCGTTTCCGGTGCGCGGCGCGATCGCGATGGAATCGCGGTGTTCCTGGTGCCCTCGACGACGCCGGGCGTGACGCGGCGGGGCTTCAAGACTTCCGACGGGCAGCGCGCCGCGGACATCACCTTCGACGGCGTGAAGGTTGGGGCCGAGGCTGAGCTGAAGGGCGGTCTGGCGCTGGTCGAGCGCGTGGTGGATGAGGCGATTGCCGCGCTGGGCGCCGAAGCCATCGGCTGCATGGAAGCGGCGAAGGACCTGACGGTCGAGTACCTGAAGACGCGCAAGCAGTTCGGGCGGCCGATCGGGTCCTTCCAGTCGCTGCAGCATCGTGCGGCGGAGATGATGGTCTGCCTCGAGCAGGCGCGCTCCATGGCGATGCTCGCTGCGATGATGGCGAGCGAGAAGGACGATGCCGAACGGCGCCGCCAGATGCGTGCTGTGAAGGTCGAGATCGGCCGCAACGCCCGCTTCATCGGCCAGCAGACCGTGCAGATGCATGGCGGTATCGCCATGACGATGGAGTATGCCGGCGGCCACTACCTGAAGCGGCTGACCGTCATCGAGAACATGTTCGGCGACATGGACCACCACCTCGCGGCGCTGAGCGAGGAAGGTGGGGTGTTCGTGGCGGCTTGAGAAAGGAAGGTCGGGGGAGGGAACTCCCCCGATCCCCCTCCTTTTTCTGACTTCTGGCGCCGGCCGCCGAGGTCAGTCTCCAACAGACAAAAGTCGGTGGTGGATTCGGGGGAGGTGTTCCTTCCCCGTCTTTCTTACTGGTTCAACGCTGCCCAGACGGCCTCCGGCGTCGCCGGCATGTTGATGTGCTTCCCGCCCAGCGCATCCGAAATCGCGTTCATCACCGCCGGCAGCGATCCGGCACACCCAGCCTCACCGCAGCCCTTCGCTCCCAATGGATTGGTCTTGCAGGGCGACGGCGCGCTCTCGAAACCAAAGCTCGGCAGGTCGTCCGCGCGCGGCAGGCCGTAATCCATGTAGGACCCGGTCAGCAGCTGCCCGTCCTCGGAATAGGCAACGCGTTCGATCAGCGCCTGGCCGATGCCCTGCACGATGCCGCCATGCGCCTGGCCTTCGACCAGCAGCGGATTCACGATCACGCCGAAATCGTTGACCGAGGTGTAGCGGTCGATTTTCACGTTGCCCGTGTCGGGGTCGATCTCCACCTCGCAGACATGGCAGCCATTGGGATAGGCCATCGGTGCCTGGTCATAGACCGTGCGGCTGTCGAGCGCGTTCGGCACCTCTTGCGGAACCGGCCCGATCTCGCGCAGCCGCGCGGCCAGCTCCATGATGCCGATGCCGCGGTCGGTGCCGGCGATGGTGAAGCGGCCGGCGGCGAATTCGATGTCCTCGGCGGCGGCTTCCAGGATGAAGCCGGCGGCGCGCTGGCCCTTCTCGATGACGATGTCCGCGGCTTCCAGGATGGCCGCGCCGGAGGCCATCAGCGACTTCGACCCGCCGGTGCCGCCACCGGCGATCAGTCGGTCGGAATCGCCCTGCACCAGGCGGATCCTGTCGAAGGGCACGCCGAGCTTCGCGTGCAGCACCTGCGCGAAGGGCGTCCAATGACCCTGGCCGTAGTCGAGCGTGCCGGTGACGATGGTGACCGTGCCATCGGGCTCGAAGACCAGTTCGCCCTGCTCCTTCATCGGCGGTGCCGTGCATTCCAGGAAGTTGCCGATGCCGCGCCCGCGCAGCATGCCGCGGGCCGCGCTGTCGGCCTTGCGCGCCGCGAAGCCATCCCAATCGGCGGCATCCAGTGTCTTGTCGAGCAGCGTGGAGAAGTCGCCGGAATCGTAGACGGACCCCGACGGCGCGCTGAACGGGAACTGCTCCGGCCGGATGTGGTTCAGTTTGCGCAGGACGATCGGGTCGCGGCCGGTCTCGCGCGCGGCGGTTTCGATCAACCGCTCCATGAAGTAGTTGCCCTCGGGCCGGCCGGCGCCGCGATAGGCGGAGACCGGCGTGGTGTTGGTTACGACGTTCTTCGTCTCGACCAGCAGTAGCGGCGTTGCGTAATTCGACTGGATGTTCTTTGAGAAATTGCCAGTCCCCATCAGGTTTCCGACGGTGGACAGGTACCCGCCCATGTTGCCGTAGGAGACGAGCTTCACCGCCAGGAAGCGCCCATCGGCATCGAGGGCGAGCGAGGCCTCCGTCTCATGGTCGCGCCCGTGGCAGTCGGACAGGAAGGACCCCGTGCGTTCATCCGTCCACTTCACCGGGCGGCCAAGCGTCTTCGCCGCATGCAGCACGCAGGCATATTCCGGATATGCGGAAGCCTTCATGCCAAAGGACCCGCCGACATTGCCGGTGAGGATGCGGACCTTCTCGACGGGCACCTTCAGGATGTCATTGGCCATCTGGTTGCGCAGGCCGAACA
This sequence comes from Roseomonas sp. SRI_022, assembly GCF_057586215.1. Taxonomy (NCBI): domain Bacteria; kingdom Pseudomonadati; phylum Pseudomonadota; class Alphaproteobacteria; order Acetobacterales; family Roseomonadaceae; genus Roseomonas; species Roseomonas sp. SRI_022. The sequence goes on along the minus strand of NZ_JBYCZL010000006.1, from coordinate 226,045 downwards.
CGCCCTGGCTGCCGACGCGCAGGACGTAGCGGCCCTCAGTGGCATCCCATTCGCCGATCGCGGATCGCGGTTCCATGGCGCAGACGACGATGCGGTTGTTGCGAATGTTCAGCGTCGTGACATGCGCGGCCTTGGCGAAGGCCTCGGCGGTCTTCTCCGCATCGCCGTAGCGGAAGTCGAGCACGACATTGCCGGGGACGTGGTCATAGAGCTGCGGCGCGCCGGGGGCCGCGGCGGCCGAGGCCTCCGTCACCGCATCCAGCGAGTCGATGTCCATCTCCACCGCCTCGGCGGCATCCTTGGCCTGCATCTTCGTCTCGGCGACGACGAAGGCGACCGGGTCGCCGACGAAGCGCACCTTGTCGGCGGCGAGCGGCCCGCGCTGGATATTGATCAGCGGGCTGCCGTCCTTGTTCTTCAACGGCAGCACGGACCGCATCGGCCCGTACTCGGCCATGTCCGCGGCGGTATAGACGCCGAGCACGCCGGGCATTGCCTTCGCCGCCTCGGTCCCGATGCTGTTGATGACGCCATGCGCGTAGGGGCTGCGCACCATGACGCACCAGACCTGGCCCGGCACGGCGAGGTCGTCGGTATAGCGCCCCTGGCCCTGCAGCAGGATCGGGTCCTCCTGCCGCGGCACGGGCTGCCCGATCCCGAATTTCATCGTGGTGGGATCGGCCAGGATCGCATCGGGCATTGGGGGGCCTCAGGGGCTGTGAACAGATACCCCTAGGTTAGGCGCTGTTTGCTGCGCTGCAACCCGGGCACACTGCCTTGACCCCCGTATCGCCACTGCGGAGTGTCGCGCCGCAGCAGGAGGGCAGCATGGGGCGGATCGTCGTCGTCGGATCCTACAATCGCGATTCCGTGCTGACGGTGCCGCGCTTCCCGCAACCGGGCGAGACCCTGTCCGCCACCGGCATGTCCCGCTTCCACGGCGGCAAGGGCAGCAACCAGGCGGTCGCCGCCGCCCGGGCCGGGGCCTCGGTCACCATGGTCGCCGCCATCGGCGATGACGCGGCGGGGCAGGGCGCGCACGCCTTGTGGGCGGCGGAAGGCATCGATGCCCGCGCCGTGACCACCCTGCCGGACCTGCCGACCGGGGAAGCCCTGATCCTGGTTGATGCCCGGGGCGAGAACGAGATCGTCATCCTCGCCGGCGCCAATGCCGCGCTGCCGGATGCAGCGGCCACCGCCGCGGTGGCGGGTGCCGTGCTCGTCGTCGCCCAACTCGAAACGCCCCTCGCCGCCACCGAGGCTGCCTTCCGCGCCGCCCGGGCGCACGGCATCCGAACGCTGCTCAACGCCGCGCCGGCGCGCGACCTGCCAGCCGGGCTGCTCGACCTGACGGACATCCTGGTGGTGAACGAGACGGAAGCCGCGCTGCTCCTGGCACGCCATGCACCCCCCAAAGGCCTGGCCGCTTTCCTCGCGCCCCACCACGCGCGCGGCGTAGTGCTGACGGCGGGCGCGGCCGGGGCCTATTGGGCTGGACGGGACGGTGCCGTCATCCATGCGCCGGCCACCCCGACCGAGGTCGTGGACAGCACCGGCGCCGGGGACGCCTTCATCGGCGCGTTCGCCGCGGCCCTGGCATCCGGTTCGGCGGAACCGCAGGCGCTGCGGCGCGGCGTGGTGGCCGGGGCGCTCGCCTGCCGGCGCGCCGGGGCCGTGCCATCCCTGCCGCGCCTGGAGGAGATCGAGGCGGCGCTGGCTCAGTAGCGGTAAGCGTAGGGGTCCGGCGGCGCCATATAGGGCTGCGGCTGCCAATAGGAGCCCGGCGGTTGCTGATACGCCTGAGGTGGCTGCTGGTAGACCTGGGGCGGCTGCTGATAGGGCACCTGCGCACCGACATAACCCGGGCCGGGCGAGGGGTAGTAGGCCTGCGCCCCGACCGGAGCCGGGGCATAGCCCTGCGGCGCATACTGTTGCTGCGGCGGCGCATAGGTCTGGCCGTAGCCCTGCTGCGGATACCCACCCTGGTATTGCGGCGGCGTCGGCGTCGTGGCCGCACCCAGCGCGGCACCACCCAGCCCGCCCGCAAGCGCCCCGATCGCCGCACCCCGGCCGCCGCCGGCGATGCCGCCGATGGCCGCACCGGAACCGGCGCCGATCAGCGCGCCGCCGGCGGCCCGCTGAGTGGGATCGTAGGGATTGGTGCAGGCCGCCAGCAGGGCCAGCAAGCCGATGGGGATGATCCGTGCCGGATTCGGCATGGTGCGGTCCTTCCTGGGGAGTGCCCGTGATTGCCACCAGTGGTGCCGCAGCACCATGGCGGCGGTATGGCGACGCAAGGCTGGGTTGCGGATCTGGCGCCGCATACTACCGGCGCTCGAACCCCCGGCGAGGGTCGAGTGGCATGGCGGCGCCAGGGGGCGTTCCGACATAGCGCCCGGCTGGCAGCGGCCGTTCAAAGCGATTGTCGATGCTCGGGGCGGGGCGGAAGCCCCAGACCGGCGGCGGTGGCCGGTTCCAGCCCGGCGGCTGGTGCCATGCCGGCGGGCCGTACCAGATGGGTGGGCCGGCCGATACCCAGCCGTAACTCAGCGACGTGCCCGAAGGCTGCGGTGGCGGTGCGGTCGTGGTCTGCGGAATCGCCTGGCGCGGCGGCGGGGCCTCCGGCGGTGGGGTGGATGGCCCGTAGAGGATCTGCGGCTCGGTCTGGCCGTAGATCACGCGCGGCAGGGGCGGTTCGGGCGATTGCGCGAAGGAGGGGCTGCCGAGGGCCAGCAGCGCGATCAGGGCGGCGGCGGGGCTGTGGCGGTGTGCCATGGCGTTTGAACCATCCTAGCACGAAATAGTGCCCCAACGCCGTGGCGGAATTCAGACCGGCCGGTCGCCCTTCTCGACGCGCAGGGTGCGGTTATCCACGCCGGGCAGCATGCGGGCCGGATCGCGCGTGACGATCACATCGAGCACCGTCGGGCTGGCGGTGTTCGCCAACCCTTCGCGGATCGCGCCGGGCAGTTTCGACGGGTCCTCCACGCGGATGCCGTGGCAGCCGAAGGCACGGGCGGCTGCGGCGTAGTCGGTCTCCACCAGTTCCGAGGACTGGTACTTGCCCGGCCCATACACCGCATGCTGGAGCGCCTTCACATAGCCCGAGGCACCATTGTTGAAGACGCAGAGCACGTAGTTGGCGCCAACGCGGCGCGCCGTCTCGATCTCCCCGATCGTCATGTTGAAGCCGCCATCGCCGGTCAGGCCGACGACGCGGCGCCGCGGACCTGCGGCCATCTGCGCGCCCATGGCACCAGGCGCGCCATAGCCGATGGAGGCGAAGCCACGATCGGCGATGAAATGGCGCCCCGCCTTCCTGGTGTCGAACAACAGCCCGCCCCAATGCCCGGCGAAGCCGCCATCGGCGACGAGGATGTCGTCATCGGCCATGGCGATGTTCAGCTCGTTGATCAGGCGGCCGACATTGATCGGCGTTTCGTTCGATTCCAACCGGTCGGCCGCGCCGACGCGCCAGGCGGCCATCCGCGGGGCGACGGCGGCGGCGAAGTCCGCGCGGCCATCGGGCAGGGGGCCGCTCGGCAGGGCGGCAAGAAGATCTTCCAACGCCAGGCGCGCATCGGCGGCGAGTGCGACATCGGCGCGCGTCGTGCGACCGATCTCCTCCGGCACGATCTCGACATGCACGATGGGCACGCCGGCGGGCATCAGGGCGAAGCGCTTCGTCGCGATCTCACCCAGCTTGCAGCCGACGACCATCAGCAGGTCGGCTTCCGCGATGAAATCATTGGCGATGCGCGAATAGCGGCCGAACAGGCCGGCGGAGAGCGGATGCGTGCAGGCGATCGCCCCCTTGCCCGACATGGTGTGCGCGACCGGGATGCGGCCGGCTTCCGCCAGGGCGAGCAGCGCATGGTAGGCGCCGCTGACATGGATGCCGCCGCCGACCAGCAGCAGCGGGCGCTTCGCCTTCGCCAGCAGCGCGACGGCGCGGTCGAGTTCGCGTGGGTCCGGCCGGGTGCGCCGCGCCTGCGCCCGCAGCGTGCCGGGGTCGGCCCAGATCTCGTCGGCGTCGAAGGTGTGTTCGCCGTGGCAGACATCCTCCGGCACGTCGAGCACCACGGGGCCCGGGCGGCCCGACGTGGCGACGGCGAAGGCGCGGCGGACGAATTCGGGGATGCGCTTCGTGCTCTCGACGCGCATCAGCTCCTTGCAGGCGGGGCGCAGGATCTCCACCTGCCGCGCTTCCTGCGTCATGTTCTTCCAGGCGTGGTCGCGATTGGCATCGCCGGTGATCGCCACCAGCGGAATGCCCGCGTTGAGCGATTCCACGAGACCCGTGACGAGGTTCGTCGCCCCCGGCCCCAATGTCGCATCTACCACGCCGGGCCGGTTCGTCACCCGCGCCCAGGCGTCGGCGGCGAAGGTGCCGCAACGCTCGTCGTTGATCAGGTGATGCTTCAGGCCGAGCGCGCGCACTGCCTCATAGAAGGGCAGCAATTGGAAGCCACCCATGCCGAACATCGGGCCGACATGATGCGCTTGCAGCATGCGGGCCAGCGCCTCGCCGCCGGTGATGGTCAGCGTCGTGTTGGAAGTGCTCACGCAGGGCGATCCTTCATGCTGGCTTCGGCGAGCAGGGTGACGGCGTCGCGCACCGTCCCGCCGGGCTTCAGACCCAGCGCGGCGGCACGCGCGTTGACGGCGGAGACGATGCCGGTCTCGACGGCGGAACGGCCATCGCCGATCCGTGCCGTCCATGCGGAATAGGTCGCGGCCGCAATGCCGCGCGCATCCAGTGCGGGCAGACGTGTGAAGCCCGCGCCGTCGATGCCGCCATCGGCATCGTTGTAAAGCGCGGCGAAGACGGCGGCGCGCGCGGCGGTCTCGGGCCGCCCGCCCAGCAGCCCGCCATGGCTGCCGGTGACGACGACCGTGCCGTCATCGTCGGGCGTCATCAGCGAATTGGAATCCATCGCCGAGGCGCGGGCGCGGCCGGACACGCCGATGGGGAAGCGGGATTCGACGCTGTCGGGCGGATCGATCACCGGCACTGGCGCGGCGGCGAGGCGACGCGCGGCCTCCCGGCACCACATCCCCGGTTCGACACCGAGTGTGGCAGCCGCGCGGTTGACATGACTGACGATGCCGCGGCCCAGCAGGTCGAAGCCATCGCCGATGCGCGCGCTGCGATGCGAACAGCAGGCGGCGGGAATGCCGAGCGGTTGCAGGTAGTCGAGCCCCGCGATGCCCGCTGCATCGAGGCCGAGCCCCGCATCGTTCAGCAGCACGCCGGCGACGCGCGCCTTGGCCGAGAGATAGGCGGCATAGACCCCGCCATGGGAGCCGCCGACGATCACCCGCCCTTGCGCCTCCGGCCCCAGCCGGGTGACGCTGTCCACGACAATGAGCCGGTCCAGCATGGCCGCGTTCCTTCTCCCTGATGCGGGAGTAGAGCGCCGCCGAAGGGCTGGCAACAGCGGAGAGAACCGATGTCGGGCACGTCCAACGAGACGGCGCGGCGGGTTGCGATGCTGCGCGACATGGCGCGCATCCGCGCCTTCGAACGCGAAGCCGTCGCTGCCATGCGCGCGGGGGAGGCGCCGGGCGTGGTGCATCCATCGATCGGGCAGGAAGCGGTGGCGGTCGGCGTCTGCGCCAATCTGAAGCGCGCGGATCGCATCACCTCCACGCATCGCGGGCATGGGCATGCCATCGCCAAGGGCGCGGATGCGCGGGCGATGATGCTGGAACTGCATGGCCGCGCCGGCGGGTCCTGCGGTGGCAAGGGCGGGTCGATGCACATCGCGGATTTCGCGGTGGGGATGCTGGGGGCGAATGGCGTGGTGGGCGCCGGCATTCCGATCGCCTGCGGCGCGGCGCAGGCGATCCGCCTGACGAAGGAGGATGCGATCGTCGCCTGCTTCTTCGGTGATGGCGCGGTCAATCGCGGGCCGTTCCTCGAGGGGATGAACTGGGCCGCGCTGTACCGCCTGCCGGTGCTGTTCGTCTGCGAGGACAATGGCTTCGCCGCCTTCACCCGCAACAGCGCGGTGACGGCGGGCGGTGGCCCGGCGGTGCGTGCGGAGGCCTGCGGCGTGCCGGCCACAGCCGTGGATGGGGAGGACGTGCTCGCGGTGGATGCGGCCGCGGCCGAACTCGTCGCGCGGATCCGCGGCGGCGCCGGACCGCAGTTCCTGCACGCGAAGTGCTACCGGTGGGAAGGTCACACCGGCACCGATGCCGCAGCCTATCGCCCCGCCGAGGAAGCCGCTGCTGCGCGGGATCGCGACTGCATCCGCCGCCTCGCCGCGTTGCTGGATGCGACGGAGGTCGCATCCATCGAGGCCACGGCCGTCGCGGAGATGCAAGGCCACCGCGCCGCCGCCATGGCCGCGCCCTGGCCCGATCCCGGGGCTGCCTTCAGCGACGTGCAGGATGCGGGGGCGCCGGCATGACGCGCATGAGTTTCGCCGAGGCCGTGCGGCGCGCGCTCGCCGAGGAGATGCGTCGCGACCCGCTGGTCTGGGCATTGGGCGAGGACCTCGTGCAGGGCGGCATCTTCGGCCAGTACAAGGGGCTCGCCGATGAGTTCGGGCCGGAGCGCATCGTCTCCACGCCGATCTCCGAGAGCACGATCATGGGCGCGGGCCTGGGTGCCGCGCTGTGCGGCACGCGGCCGGTGATCGAGATGCGCATCGCGGACTTCACGCTCTGTGCCATGGATGAGTTGGTCAGCCAGATCGCCAAGGTCCGCTACATGTTCGGCGGGCAGGGCAGGGCGGCGCTGGTCGTACGCATGCCGCAGGGGATGTGGCGCAATTCCGCCGCGCAGCACAGCCAATGCCTGGAAGCCTGGCTGACGCATATCCCCGGGCTGGTCGTCGCCGCACCCGGCACGCCGGCCGATGCGGCGGGGCTGCTGAAATCCGCCATCCGGTCGGATGACCCGGTGGTGATGATGGAACCGAAGAACCTCTGGACGGCCGAGGGCGAGGTGCCGGAGGAGGTGTCGCCTATCCCCTTCGGTATCGCGCGCCGCGCCGCGCAGGGCAATGCGGTCACGGTCGTGACCTGGTCGGCCTGCGTGCCGGTGGTCGAGCAAGGCGCGCGCGACAGCGGCATTGCCTGCGACGTCTTCGACCTACGCAGCCTTTGGCCCTGGGATGAGGCGGCGGTGATCGCCTCCGCGCGGCGGACTGGGCGGTTGCTGGTGGTGCATGAAGCCGTGACCGTGTCGGGGTTCGGGGCCGAGGTGGTCGCGCGCGTCGTCGAGGCGCTGGGACCGGGTGGGCTTCGCGCGGTGGAACGGCTCGGCGCGGCGCGCGCGCCGGTGCCGTTCAGTCCGGTGCTGGAAGCCGCGATCCGCATCACGCCCGGGCGCGTCGCCGCCGCCATCCGCGGCATGGCGGTATCCTGACGAGCGGCAAATCCCTTCCACCGGAAGACGGAGCCGTGCAATCTCCGGCCGTGGTAGCGGTGAGGCGGAGCAGCGCCTGTTCGCGCTTGCGAACTGCGTGCATCCATGCTCGCTTCCGCGCCCCACCAATATGAGGAGGCATCAGTCATGAGCATCTCGATCGGCCAGGTCGCGCCCGATTTCGAGGCCGACACCACCGAAGGCCGCATTCGTTTTCACGAATGGATCGGCGATGGCTGGGCCATCCTGTTCAGCCACCCCAAGGACTTCACGCCGGTCTGCACGACCGAGCTTGGGACCATGGCCGGGCTGAAGCCGCAATTCGACAAGCGCAATACCAAGATCATCGGCCTGTCCGTCGATCCTGTGGACAGCCACAGCCGCTGGGCGGATGACATCCGCGAGGTGACGGGCCATGCCGTGACCTACCCGATGATCGGCGATCCCTCGCTCGAAGTGTCCAAGGCCTATGGGATGCTGCCGGCCGATGCGGGCACCACGTCGGAAGGCCGCACGGCGGCGACCAACCAGACCGTGCGCGTCGTCGTCTTCATCGGACCCGACAAGGCGGTGAAGGCCTATCTGGCTTATCCGATGACGGCCGGGCGTAACTTCGACGAGATCCTGCGCCTGCTCGACAGCCTGCAGCTGACCGCGAAGCACAAGGTGGCGACGCCGGCCAACTGGAAGCATGGCGAGGACGTGATCATCGCCGGTTCCGTCGATAACGAGGCGGCGAAGAAGCTCTTCCCGAATGGCTGGAAGGAGCCGAAGCCCTATATCCGCATCGTCCCGCAGCCGTGATCGCGGCGCGCGGATAATACTCGCACCCGACCGATCGGTCGGTGCATGCTTCCTCCCAACCAGAGGTTGGGAGGAACAGTATGTACGGCGCGCCGGGCCGGCGTTCGTTGCTGGCCATCTCCGGGGCCGCGCTGGTGGCGCGGCCCGCCATCGCGCAATCCCGCTACCCTGACCGGCCGATCCGGGTTCTGGTGCCCTGGACGCCCGGCGGGGCGACCGACATCCAGATGCGCTCGGTCTGCGAACAGGCGTCGCGGCGGCTCGGCCAGCCTGTCATCGTCGAGAACAAGCCCGGCGCCTCCGGGACGCTCGGCGCGCTGCACCTGTCGCGGGAAGCGCGACCGGACGGCTACACGCTTGGCCAGATGCCCAATGGCGTCTTCCGCATGCCGGCGATGACGGATCGCCCGCAATGGGACCCGACGCGCGACTTCTCCTGGATCATCCGCCTGGTGGGCTACATGGGCGGGGTGGTGGTGCGCCCGGACAGCCCCTGGCAGAACATGCAGGACGTCGTCGCCTATGCGCGGGCCCATCCCGGACGGATCAGCTACGGCACGCCCGGGGCGAACACCACCGACATCCAGATGACGCGCTTCGCGCGGCTCGCGGGCATCGACTGGGTGGCGGTGCCCTTCCGGGGCGCCGCGCCGAATCTGCAGGCGCTGCTGTCCGGCGACATCCACTTCTCGGCCGAGACCAGCGCTTGGGCGGATATGGCACTGGAGGGCCGGTTGCGTGTCCTCGGCGTGTGGATGAGTGAGCGCGCCGCCCGCTTCCCCGACGTCGCCACCTTCCGCGAGCAGGGCTTCGACGTGCTGGGGGAAAGCACCTACGGCATCGCCGGCCCGCGCGGCATGGACCCCGGCGTGGTGCGCATCCTGCACGATGCGTTCAAGGAGGCGCTGTACGATCCGGCGCATCTCGCGACCATCGCGCGCTTCGACATGCCGGTGCGCTACCTTGGCACCGAGGACTACGCGACGGCGGCGATGATGCAGAATGAGGAAGAGAAGCGCACGGTGCAGGAACTGGGGCTGCGGGCGTCCTAGCCCAGCCCCATCACATGCGGCAGCCATAGCGCGATGCCGGGGAAGGCGACGACCAGTGCCAGCGCGACGAACATCGCCAGGATCATCCACACCACCCAAGGGATGGTACTTTCCATCCCCACCCCCGCGATGCGGCAGGACACCATCAGGTTCACCGCCATGGGCGGGGTGAACTGGCCGATCGCGATCTTCATGGTCAGGATCACGCCGAACCAGGTCAGGTCCCACTGGAAGGAATTGGCGATCGGGATCAGCACCGGCAGCAAGATCAGGAAGGTGGACACGCCATCGAGGAACATCCCGATGACGATCAGCACAAGCATCAGCAGCCCGATCGTCCCGTATTCGCCAAGGCCGAGTCCCACCACCCAGGTCGCGATCGGCTGCACGATGCCGAGCGTCGAGGTCGACCAGGCGAAGACCGAGGCCAGCGCCACCACGATCAGGATCACGGCCGAGAGCTCCCCGGCCTCGACCAGCATCTCATAGACATCGCGGAGCGTGAGCGAGCGGTAGACCGCGAATCCGACGAACAGCCCGTAGGCGACGGCCAGCACGGCGGCCTCGGTCGGCGTGACAAATCCCGACCGCATCGCGCCCAGGATCACCACGGGCGCCATCAGGCCCCAGATCGCCTCCTTGAATGTCTGCCACACGCGCAGGCGTTCCTCGCTGCGTGCCTTGCCGCCGAAGTCCTTCAGCATTGAGATGATGACGATCGGCACGATGATCGCGATGCCGGCGAGGATGCCGGGGAACATGCCCGCCATGAAGATCGCGGGCACCGACACGCCGGGTACGAGCACCGCGTAGATGATGAAGGCGATCGAAGGCGGGATCAGGATGTCCGTCGCTGCCGCGGCCCCCACGGTCGCTGCGATGAAGGATCGCGGATAGCCATCCTTCACCATGGATCGCGTGACCACCTGCCCCACGGCCGCCGATGTGGCCGGGCCCGAACCCGAGATACCGCCGATCACCATCGCCACCAGCACGGCGACCGAGGCGAGCGCCCCGCGCCCCGCGCCGACCAGCGCGGTCGCGAAGCGCACCAGGCGTAAGGCCACCCCGGTGCGGTCGAAGACGCTGCCGACCAGCACGAACATCGGGATCGCCATCAGCGGATACTTGGCGATGCCGGCATAGACATTGGTCGGCATGGCGAAGAGTGACTGGTCGGCGAGCGCGATCGCCGTGGCCCCGGCCAGGCCGAGCGCGACAGCGATCGGCACCCCGGCGAGCAGCATGATAGTGAACAGGGCGAAAAGGGTGACGCCGATCATCGCTTCAGCCGTCCTGCCCGCGCATCAGCCGCATGAATCGTCCCGCCGCCCGCAACACCACCACGAGCGAGAGCAAGGGCAGGCAGCCGGTATAGAGCCAGTTGGGATGGCCAAGGCCGTTCGACAGCACCTCGAACCGGTACTCGTCATAGGCGAGGAGCGTGCCGTACCAGACCAGAAGCCCGAAGCAGATGATGGTCAGTACCATCGCCGCCATCTCCGCCTTGCGCCGGAAGTCGGGCGAGCGGCCATCCACCAGCACGCCGATCCGGATATGCCGCCCCGTGGCCGTCGCCAGCGCGGTGCCGAGCAGCGCGACCACCACCATCAGCGCCACCGAGTATTCCTCGGTGAAGGCGAGGGAGACATTGGTCAGGTAGCGCGTGACGACATTGGCCGAGGTGATCGCCACCATCGCGGCCATGGCGGTTGCGATCAGCACTTCCTCGACACGCAGGGAGATGCGCGTCGGGGGATTGATGCGCTCCGCGGTCGGATCGGGTTCGGCGCTCACCTCAGGATGCGGCGCTGCGGATGGCGGCTTCGGCCTTGCGGACCAGGTCGGCGCCGACGGTCTGCGACCACTTCTCATACACGGGGCGTGTCTTCTCGGCGAAGGTTCGCTTCTGCGCCGCGGTCAGCGCGGTGACCTCCACGCCGCGGGCACGCAGATCCCGGATAGCGGAATCGTCGCCGCCGTCGAGGCCAAGCCCGCGTCGCGTCAAGGCGATCTGATTGCGGCCAGCCTCCTCGGCACAGTCGCGGACCAACTGCTTGTCGGCGTCGTTGAAGCTGTTCCAGACGCTGCGGGACAGGGTGAAGATCAGCGGGTCGTTGACGTAGTTCCACACCGTCAGGTGCTTCTGCGCCAGCGTGTCCATGCGGAAGGCGAGGAACAGGTTGATCGGGTTCTCCTGCCCATCCACCGCGCCGGTGGACAGCGCGGGCTGGAGATCAGCGAAGGACATCTGTACCGGATTGGCGCCGAGGGCCTGGAAGATCTCGGTGAAGATGGCACCGGCGGCGAAGCGGACCTTCAGGCCGCGCATGTCGTCGGGGGTGCGGATGGCGTGCTTGGAGTTTGAGATTTCACGGAAGCCGTTCTCGCCCCAGGCCAGGGGCACGACCTCGCGCCGTTCCATCACGCCGAAGATATCGCGCCCGACCTCGCCGCGGATCAGCGCGTCGAAGGCCTTGTGGTCCGGCATCAGGAAGGGGAGCTGGAACAGCCCGACCTCGCGCACTTGCGGCGCGATGTTGATGGTGCTGAAGACCCCGAAATCGATCACGCCTTGGCGCATCGCGACGAGTTCGCGCGTCTGGTCGCCACCGACCAACTGGCTGCCCGGATAGACCTTCACATTGATCCGGCCGCCGGACCGCTGGGTGACGAGCTCGGCCCATTGGAAGGCGCCCTCGGCGAATGGAATCGGGCGGTTGCCGACCACCGACAGCTTGTATTCCGGCCGGTACTGCCCCTGGGCGCGGGCGAAATGGGGCAGGGCGAGGCCCGCCCCGGCGGCGCCGAGCAGCAGCGTGCGGCGCGACGCGCCGGTCCTGGTCGTGGTCATCTGGCGTTGTCTCCCATGGGCTGCGCCGGCAGGCGACGCTTGGGCGCCAGACTGGCCCGGCCGGGCCAATCCCCGCAAGCGCTTGCGGGCGCGGCCACGGCACGGCAGACGGGGGGGCAGGAGGAAACAACGCATGATCCCCACGTCGAACCTCGCCAGCCTGCTGCTGCAGACGGCGCGACGCCTGCCTGACCGCCCGGCGCTGATCTGGCGCGAGCAGGCCTGGAGCTGGTCGGTGGTGGCGGCGCGGGCGGCGGCGGTGGCGGGGGCCTTGCGCGCGCGTGGCATCGGCAAGGGCGACCGCGTGCTGGTGCATGCCCGCAACGGCAATGCGATCTTCGAATCCTGTTGGGCCTGCTGGCTGATTGGCGCCGTCTGGGTGCCGACCAATTTCCGGCTGAGTCCGCCGGAGGCAGCCTATCTGGCCGCCAATGCCGGCTGCCGCGCGCATGTCTTCGACGTCGCCTTCCCCGAGCACCGCGCGGCTGCGAAGGCAGAGAACCCCGCGTGCCTGCTGGAGGTCGCGATCGGGGAGGGGGCTGGCCTTTCCTGGGAGGATCTGGTCGCCCAGGGCGCTCCGGTTACGGAGACCGAGGCGGTGGACCGCGATCATCCCGCCTGGCTGTTCTATACCTCCGGCACCACGGGGCGGCCCAAGGGTGGGACGCTGACACATGGGCAACTCACCTTCGTCGTGGTTAACCACATCGCGGATCTGATGCCGGGGCTGACGGATCGTGATGCCTCGTTGGTCGTCGCGCCGCTGTCGCATGGCGCCGGCATCCATGCGCTGGCGCAGGTGGCGCGCGGCGCGGTGTCGGTGCTGCTGCCGGGCGAAAGGCTTGATGTGCCGGAGGCTTGGCGACTGGTCGAGCAGCATCGCGTAACCAACATGTTCACCGTGCCGACCATCCTGAACGCGCTGTGCCGCGATCCGAGCGTCGATGCCGTCGACCATTCCAGCCTGCGCCACGTCATCTATGCCGGCGCGCCGATGTACCGGGAGGACCAGAAGCACGCGCTGCGCAAGCTCGGCCCGTGCCTCGTGCAGTATTTCGGCCTGGGCGAGGTGACCGGCAACATCACCGTGCTGCCGCCAGAATGGCACAGTTTGGAGGATGATCCGGCCTTTCCGATCGGGTCCTGCGGCTATCCGCGCACGGGGATCGAGATCGCGATCCTTGATGCCGAGCACCGGCGCCTGGCACCGGGAGAGACCGGCGAGATCTGCGTGCGCGGCCCCGCGGTGATGGCCGGGTATTTCGCGAACCCTTCAGCCAATGAGGAAGCCTTCGCCGGCGGCTGGTTCCATACCGGCGACCTTGGGCATCTCGATGCGCGGGGCTTCCTGCACATCACGGGACGGCAGTCGGACATGTACATCTCCGGCGGATCGAATGTGTATCCGCGGGAGGTGGAGGAAGCGCTGCTGACGCATCCCGCCGTGGCAGAAGCCTGCGTCGTCGGCATGCCACACGAGAAATGGGGGGAGGCGGGCGTCGCCGTGCTGGTCGCGGCCGAGGGCGCGGTGATCGATCCTGCCTCGGTGATGGCACAGCTCGATGGTCGCCTCGGCCGGTACAAATGGCCGGCGCGCATCGTGGTGTGGGATGCGCTGCCGCGCTCAGGCTACGGCAAGGTGCCGAAGAACGAGGTGAAGCGATTGCTGGTGGAACGCGGCGAGGCGTAGGGCCCCGCCGCGCGATTTCTCAGCCGCGCCCCTCGAAGGGCATCTTCGTCGCCTTGATCGTCAGCGTGAAGATGTTCGATTCCAGTGGCAAGTTCGCCATGTGCAGGATCGCCTGGCCGACATGGTTCACGTCCATGGTCGGTTCGACGGCGGTTGTCCCATCCGCCTGCTTCACGCCCCGCGACATGCGCGCGGTCATCGGCGTCGCCGCATTGCCGATGTCGATCTGGCCGGCGCAGATGTCGTATTTCCGGCCATCGAGCATCACTGACTTGGTCAGCCCCGTGATGGCGTGCTTGGTCGCGGTGTAGGGTGCGCTGTCGGGGCGCGGCGCATGCGCGCTGATCGACCCGTTGTTGATGATCCGTCCGCCCTGCGGCGTCTGGTCCTTCATGATGCGGAAGGCGGCTTGGGCGCAAAGGAACGACCCGGTCAGGTTCACCGCGACGACGCGCGACCAGTCGGCGAAGGTGAGGTCCTCGAAGGCGGTGCCGGGGACGTTCTGGCCGGCATTGTTGAACAGTAGGTCCAGCCGGCCGAACTTCGACTTCACCGTACCGAACAGCGCATCGACCGCCGCCGGGTCGGCGACATCGGCGGGCACCGCCATGGCGCGGGGGCCGGCGGCGCCGGCGAGGCCGATCGTCTCCTCCAGCGCATCCTTGCGGCGGCCGGTCAGCACGACCGACCAGCCGCCGCCCAGCAGGGCGAGTGCTGCGGCGCGGCCGACGCCGGTGCCCGCGCCGGTGACGACGGCGACTTTGGTGCTCATGGGCATTCCCTCATGCTCGTGGATGGGCGGCACTCTGCGCGGGGGCGGCGTGTCAGTAAACCGCGCGCCCGCCGGAGATGTCGAAGACCGCGCCGGTCGAGAAGGAGCAATCCTCCGAGGCCAGCCAGCAGGCGAGGGCGGCGATCTCCTCCACCTCGACGAAGCGGTCCATCGGGATCTTGGATCGCATCCAGGCGATCTGCTGTTCGGTCATCTGCTTGAAGATGTCGGTCGCGGCGGCGGCCGGCGTGATGCAGTTGGCGAGCACGCCGGTCTTCGCGAGTTCCTTGCCGAGCGACTTGGTGAAGCCGATCAACCCGGCCTTGGAGGCGCTATAGTGGGAGGCATTCGGATTGCCTTCCTTGCCGGCGATGGAAGCGATGTTGACGATCCGACCATAGCCGGCCGCGATCATCCCCGGCACGACCGCGCGGGCGACAAGGTAGGGCGCGATCAGGTTCACCTCGATCACGCGGCGCCATTCGGCGGGCGGCAATTCCCAGGACGGCGCGTTGCCGCCGGTGATCCCGGCATTGTTCACGAGTATGTCCACTCGCCCATGCGCGGCGAGCGTCGCGGCCAGTGCCGTGGCGATCGCGTCTTCCCGCGTCAGGTCCAGGGCATGGGCGGAAGCGCGGCCCAGCGCGGCGGCGGCGGCATCGCCCGCCGCAGCGTCCATGTCCCACAGCGCGACAGCCGCACCCGATTCGATGGCGCGGCGCGCAATGGCCAGACCAATGCCGCGCGCCCCGCCCGTGACGATCGCCACCCGCCCTGTCAGATCCAGCCTGTTCATCCCGCGTCCTTCCCCGATGGCCGGGGCAGTCTCATCCACGGATCGAGCGACGGGAAGTGGGTCGGTAACCGGCTGGTTCCCAGGGCGCGAATTTCCCTCCTATACTCGGCGCACAGCCGGCACGAAGCCGGCGGCAAAGGGAGAGTACGTTCATGAACCGTAGGCAGTTGCTGGCCGGCGCAGCCGCTGGCGCGTCCATCCTGTCCCGCCCCTGGGCGGCCCGTGCCCAACAGGCCATCACCCTGAACGGCGCCGTCCAGTTCAACGACGACCACGTCTTCACCCGCGCCCTGGTGCGGTTCGAGGAACTGGTGAAGCAGTACTACACCGCCCAGCCGGTGAACTTCGTGCTGCACAAGAATTCCAGCCTGGGGCTGGAGAAACAGTATTTCGAATACATGTCGGCCGGCCGCGGCGCGGTGGACTATGGCATCGTCTCACCGGCGCACATGTCCACATTCAGCCGCGCGGCGCCCTTCGTCGACGCGCCCTTCCTGTTCCGCGACCTCGCCCATTGGAACGCGGTGCTGGACCAGGACATGTTCGCCCCGGTGGCGCAGGAGATCGAGCGCCGCGCCCGCGTCGGCCTGATCGGCTATGCCGGCGGCGGCGTGCGCAACATCTTCGCCAACAAGCGCATCACCAACATGGCGGAGCTCCGCGGCCTCAAGGTCCGCGTGCAGGGCGCGCCGATCTGGTCGCGCACCTTCCAGGCCGCCGGGATGTCGCCCTCGGTCATCGCCTACAACGAGGTCTACAACGGCATCCAGAACAACGTCATCGAGGCCGGCGAGAACGAGGCCGCGGGCGTCGAGGCGATGCGCTTCTACGAGGTCGCGCCCAACCTCATCATGACGCAGCACGCCATCACCATCCGGCCGATCTGTTTCGCCTCCCAGACGCTCGCCCGCCTGCCGGCGCCGTTGCAGGAAGCGATCAAGCGCGCTGGCAAGGAGGCCGGGACCTTCGGCCGGCAGGCCGAGAGCGGCGAGGATGGCCAGAAGATCGCCGAACTCGAGCGGGCGGGCCGCCTGCGGCGGGTCGAGTTCACCGAGCGCGCCGCGCTGAAGCGCGCGGTCGATCCGGTGATGGTCGCCTATGCCCGCGAGGTGGATGCGGAAGCCATCTTCAACCGCATCAACGCCACCACCGCGTGACCACCGGCGGGCCGGCGGCGATCCAGCCGCCGGCCGCCATCTCCCGAACCCTTCGGAGCCACCCATGCCCCAGACCGGCCTGCGCGGCCTGGTGCGGCGGGCGGCCGAGCTCTACGCCCGGCTGCTCTCGGCACTGCTAGCGATCTTCGTCCTCATCCTCGTCTTCCCGGTCACGCTGCAGGTCGTCTCGCGCCAGACCAGTTGGCTGCCGCACTACATCTGGACCGAGGAGATGGCGCGCTTCCTCCTCGTCTGGACCGTGATGATCGGCGCCATCGTCGGCCAGAAGGAGGGCATCCACTTCATCGTCGATCTCTGGCCGGAGCTGAAGGGCAGGGCGCGGGCCTTCATGGACATCGTCTCGGGACTGTTCGTGCTGCTGTTCGGGGCGACCTTCCTGTGGTTCGGCATCGAGTTCGTGGACTTCGCCTGGTTCCGCATCAGCGAGCTGGCGGAACTGCCGCTGTGGTTGATCCACCTGCCGTGGCCGATCCTTGGTTTCTCCTGGCTGCTGTTCGGCGGTGAGAAGTTCGCGGACGACATCCGCATCCTGATCCACGGGGAGCCGGCCTGATGGGTGGTAATGCACTGGACGCCACCCAGGCGGCCTGGATTCTGTTCGGCCTGTTCTTCACGCTGCTGGCGCTGCGCGTGCCGGTGGCCGTCGCACTCGGCCTCGCCTGCCTGCCGATCCTGGTGATCGAACAGCGCCTCGGGCCCATGGTGCTGATGCAGGAGACGTTCAACGCGTATAACTCCTTCATCCTGCTCGCCGTGCCGTTCTTCCTGCTGACGGCGAACCTGATGAATGTCGGGGGCATCACCGACCGGCTGATGACGCTCTCGCGCACCATGGTGGGGCATTTCCCCGGTGGGCTCGCGCAGATCAACGTCGTGCTGTCGATCTTCTTCGCGGGCATCTCCGGATCGTCCACCGCCGATGCCGCATCGCAGTCGAAGATCTTCATCGATGCCCAGCGCAAGGAAGGCTACGATGACAGCTTCTCGGTCGCGATCACCGCGGTCTCGGCGGTGCTCGCGGTCATCATCCCGCCATCCATCCTGATGATCGTCTGGGGCGGGGTGTTGACCGTGTCGATCGGCGCGCTGTTCCTCGCGGGTATCATCCCCGGCCTGCTGATCGGGCTGGTGCAGATGGCGACGGTGCATGCCTACGCGAAGGCACGCGGCTACCCGACCTATCCGCGCGCGACCTTCCGGGAATTCGCCTGCGCGCTGCTGGTGTCCATCCCCGCGCTGATGACCCCGGCGATCATCATCGGCGGTAAGGTCTTCGGCTGGTTCACCGCGACCGAGAGCGCCTGCATCGCCGTGCTCTACGCCGGCGGGCTGTCGCTGCTCTACTACCGGGAGATGGGGCTGAAGCAGTTGTGGGAGGCGCTGGGCGAGACCGGCCGGCTCGCCGCGGTGGCGCTGTTCTGCGTCGGCACAGCCTCGGCCTTCGGCTGGCTGCTGGCCTATTACGAGATCCCGAAGGCGATCCTGACCGGCGTGTCCGCCTGGGGCATGGGCAAGATCGCGACGGGCTTCTTCATTGCCGGGGTCTTCCTGGTGGTGGGCTGCTTCCTCGACGCGATTCCGGCCATCATCATCGTCGGCGCCATCCTCCAGCCGCTGGCCTATGGCGTCGGGATCGACCCGGTGCATTTCGCCATGATCGGCATCGTCAGCCTGGCCTTCGGCCTGGTCACGCCGCCCTATGGGCTGTGCCTGATGATCGCCTGCCACGTGGCTGGGATGCGGATGGCGGACGCGCTCAAGGATACGATGATCATGCTGCTGCCCATGTTGGGGGTGCTGATCCTGGTCATCATCTGGCCCGACGTGGTGCTGTTCCTGCCGCGACTGGTCTCGCCGGAATTCCTCAACTGACAGCGGGGCAGGGGCGCCGCACCGGGTTCGCTTGACGATCCCGGGGCGGCGCCTCAGCCTGCCGGTCCATCTCGGCGTCAAGGGCCGCTCCGGCGGGGCGGCCCGGCGTCGAGACCTACCCGTTTCGAGTGGACCGCCAGCCCATGCCCGCCCAGCGCCCGCCGCGGATCTTCATCGACGGGTACAACCTGTCTCTCCAGCAAGGCACCGGCGTCGCGACCTACGCGCGCAACCTCTCCTTCTGCTTGCGGGACCTCGGCGCCGAGGTTGGCGTGCTTTACGGCACGAAGTCATCGACCATCAGCATGAACTCGCTGATCCGCGAGATCGCCTTCTTCGATCCGCTGGCAGGGCGGCCGTCCAAGCTGGCGGAGATCGTCCACGTCATGCGACGTGCCCTCACCACGCCGCTGGGCGAGATCGCGACGCAGGTGCCGATCACCGGCCGGGTTGTGCGCGACACCTTCCGCGCCCGGCTGCCGCATTTCGATCATGTCTGGAACGTCCAGAACCTCTTCGACGCGCAGCGGCTGCACTTCAATCTCTACGTCAACCGAATGTCGGTGCATTTCCGCCATCCGCCGCAGGTCATGCACTGGACCTATCCGCTCGCGCTCAAGGCGCGCGGCGCGCGCAACATCTACACCATGCACGACCTGGTGCCGCTGCGCCTGCCTTACACCACGCTCGACAACAAGCGGAGCTACTTCCGGCTGACGCGCCAGCTCGCCCGCCGCGGCGACCACATCATCACGGTCAGCGAGGCGTCGAAGCGCGACATCGTCAGCCTGCTCGGCATTCCCGAGGAGAAGGTCACCAACACCTACCAGGCGGTCGAGATCCCGGCCCGCTTCGCCAACAAGCCGGTCGCCGACGTGAAGACGGAGGTGGAGGGCACCTTCGGCCTCGGCTACCAGAAGTACTTCCTGTTCTTCGGCGCCATCGAACCGAAGAAGAATGTCGGGCGCCTGATTGAGGCCTATCTCGCCTCCGGCGTGAAGGACCCGCTGGTGATCGTGGGCAAGAAGGCCTGGAAGTCGGAGGAAGAGCTCCGGCTGCTCTTCGAGAATGAGCATGTCCGCTACCTGATGACGCGCGACGGCATGACCGAGACGCGCTATCGCGTGCAACTGGTGGACTACGCGTCCTTCCCACTGTTGGTCAGCCTGATCCGCGGCGCGAAAGCGGTACTGTTTCCCTCTCTGTATGAAGGCTTCGGCCTGCCGGCGCTGGAATCGATGCTGCTGGGTACGCCGGTCATGACCTCCAACACCTCCTCCATGCCGGAAGTGGTGGGCGATGCGGCGATGAAGATCGATCCCTATGACGTCCGGGCCATGGTGGACGCGATTCGCGCCCTGGACACGGATGCGGAGCTGCGCGCCCGGCTGTCGGAGTTCGGCCCGCGCCAGGCTTCCCTCTTCTCGCCTGAGCGCTATCAGGTGCGGGTGCGCGACGCCTATGGCAAGTTGGGCGTGAAGTTGGGCGGCTGAGTCGGTCTATGGCATACCGCCAGCCAGGCGGAACGAGCGGGGATTGCGATGGATCAGCCAGGCCACGACAGCAGTGGCGCCACGCCCGGGGAGGAACTGCGCCAGGCTGATTCACTGCGCGACCAACGCATGTGGGACGCGGCGGTCCTTGCCTATCGCGGCTATCTGGCACGCCGGCCCGACGATTGGCGCGCCCGGGTCCAGATGGGCCATTGCCTGAAGGAGGCCGGCGACGTCGCCGCCGCCCTGGCTGCCTATCGCGAGGCCGTCGCGGGGGCGCCGAACAGCCCCGACGCGCATCTGCATATCGGCCACGCCCTGAAAATGATGGGGGAAGGCCAGGGGGCTTGGCGCGCCTATGCCCGCGCCCTGGAACTCGAACCCGACAATATCGAGGCGGCGCGCGGGGCGAAGTCGCTCGCCTTCCTCGCCTCGGCGGTATCGCGGCATGCGCGCGCGCCCGGCCAGGCGCTGCAGATCGTCTTCGACAGTTCCGACCTCGTTGCCTATGTCTATGGCAACCGCACGCCGACCGGCATCCAACGTGTGCAACTGAACGTCACGGCGCGGGCGCTGCTCGACCCGCTTGACGGCGTCGCGACGGCGGCCGTTGCCTTCGACGAGGCTTCCGGTTTCTGGCGCGAGATCGGGCGCGACCTGTTCCTGCGCCTGTGGCGCCTATCGCGCAGCGGCGGCGAGGTGGCCGACCCCGCCTGGATCGAGGTGGTGTCCGAACTGCGCCAGACCATGCGCGACGGGGCTGATTTCGTCTTTGCCCCGGGTGCGAGCCTGGTCAATCTCGGCACCTCCTGGTGGATCAAGGACTACTTCCTGCGGGTGCGCCATGTCGCCCGCCGCTATGGCGTGCGCTACGTGCCGCTGATCCACGATTGCATCCCACTGATGGCGCCCGAGCATTGTGCGCCCGAACTGGTCGAGGAATTCGCCCAGTGGTTCTCCTCCATGGCGGCGCTGGCGGATCGCGCGCTGGTCACGTCCGAGTGGTCGGCCGCCGATGCGCGGCGCATCAGCGCCGAGGTGGTGCCGGAACGCGCGCTGCCCGTGACGGTGGTCAGTCCCAATGCTGATCTGCGACAGGAACTTGGCGTCGCAGCGACGGAAGGCTGGACGCCGCGTCCAGACCTGCCGGAACCGCAGGAGAGTTTCGTCCTGTGCGTCGGCACCATCGAGAGTCGTAAGAACCACCTTCTGCTGTTCCATGCCTGGCTGACGCTGATCCGCCGGCACGGCGCGGCGCGCGTGCCGCGGCTGGTCTGCATCGGCAAGCCGGGCTGGCTCGCCGATGCGGCGATGACGCTGTGGCGCAATTCGCCGGCGCTGCAGGAACGCGTGTCCATCGCGCATGGCGTGCCGGATGTGTCGCTTGCTGCGCTGTATGGCCGCGCCATGTTCACCGTCACCAACAGCTTCTACGAAGGCTGGGGCCTGCCGGTGACGGAGAGCCTGTCCTTCGGCCGCATCCCCGTGGTCGCGCGCAACACCTCTCTGACCGAGGCGGGGGGCGATGCGGCCATCTATTTCGAGCCGGACAGCCTGCCGGACCTGCTGGCGAAGCTCGAGCGCCTGATCTTCGACGAGGCCGAGCGCGTGCGGCTGGAGGCAGTGATCCGCGACACGGTCTCGCTGCGTAGCTGGGCGGACATCGCGGACCAGGTGATGCAGGAGGTCGCAGGGCGCAGCGGCGAGGCGAGCGGTGCCGCGGTGCCGCGCCTGCAGGTGGCACCCGCCGTGATCTATCCGCTGCGCCTGACCGGCGGCGGCGCGGCGGAACGCGCCAAGGCCATGGCGGATATCGTCCGCGATGGGTTGGCCTGGCATCCGCTGGAGCGCTGGGGCTGCTGGACGCGTCCGGGCCTCGCCAAGTTGCGCCTGCCGGTCGACCCGGCCGTGGCGGATGGCCGGCTGCGTCTTTATCTCGGCTGCGTGGCGCCGCCGGAAGCGCAGGGCATCCGCCTGCGAGCCTTCGGCTCGGCCTCTCCACCCGGCCCGTTCCAGACCATCGCGGCTGAGCCGGGTGGCGAAAGCCGCTTCTCCTGTGTGCTCGACTGCGATGCGATCGGCGGGGAGGTCATTGTCGAGATCGACGGTGGGCTCGGGACCGTGATCGAGGCCGCGGACGATTCCGTCGGACGCCTGGTCGGCCTTGGTCTCACATCGTTGATGCTGTGCCGCCCGGAGGATCTCCAGGCGCGGCTCGATTTCCTGGAGCGTCAGGCCTACCGGGTGCTGGGGCCGGATCGGTAGGATATCGACTTTCGGCGGGGACAGGTCCGCGAACAGGGGCCGCGCGACACGGCCTGGAACAGGGAGACAGAATGATGGCCAGGTTCGAATTGCGACGCCGCGATCTGCTGTTGGCCTCGGCCGGTGTCTTGGCGGCGCCAGGCTTGCCGCGGGCGCAGGCGCCGGCGGTCAAGCTCGGCATCCTGCAGCCGGTGACCGGCGCGTTGTCGCAGGATGGCGAGTATGGGCGCCTCGGCGCTGAGCTCGCGATCAACGAGATCAATGCCGGGGGCGGCATTCGTGCCCTGGGTGGGGCGCGGATCGAGACCGTGTTCGGCGATGCGCGATCCAACCCCGACGGCGGCGTCGCGGAAGTCGAGAAGATGCAGGCCGAAGGCGTGCTCGCCGTGGTCGGCGGTTTCGCCAGCCCGATCTGCCTGGCCGCGTCGCAGGCGGCATCCCGCTACGACCTGCCCTATGTCGTCGATGTCGGGGTGTCGGACCAGATCGTCTCGCGCGGGCTGACCAATACCTTTCGCTTTGGGCCGGGCTTCGGTGTGGTGACCAATGCGGCGCTCGACAACCTCGTCGCGCTGAATGACGGCGCGGGCAAGCCGTCCCGCACCGTGGTGATCGTGCATGAGGACGGGCTGTTCGGGTCCGGCATGGCGCGGCTGCTGAATGCCGAACTGCCGAAGCGCGGCTTCGAGGTGCTGGAGACCATCGCGCATCCGACGCCGGCGCGCGACATGAACAACGTCGCACTGCGCATCCGCGCGCTGCGGCCGGATCTGGTGATCCCGTCCTCCTACTATGCGGAGTTCGTGCTGCTGTCGCGCACCATGCAGCAGCAGCGCATTCGGCCGAAGGGAATCTACTGCGTGCTGAACGGGGCGGCGTCGAACTACCGCTTCGTGCGGGAATTCCCTGATGCGGCGAACCTGGTGATGGACTGCAACCACTGGCCCGATCCGCGCAAGCCCAAGACGGCCGAGTTGCGCCGCGCGGTCGAGGCGCAGAACCGCTTCTGGCTCTACAACATCCCGCTCAACTACTCCGCGGTGATGCTGGTGGCCGATGCGCTGGAACGTGCGGGACGCGCCGATCGCGCGGCGTTGACCCAGGCGCTGGCGGCGACCGATGGCAGCTTTACCAAGCACATCATGCCCTATGGCCCGACGCGCTTCGTCAATGGCCAGAACCAGTCCGGCGCGCCGGTGAACACGCAAGTGCAGGGCGGCGACATCAAGGTGATCTTCCCGCGCGACTTCGCCGACGCGCAGCCGGTCTACCCCGTCACCGGCTGAGATGAACCTGCCACCGGAGATCATCCTGGAGGCCGTGCTGAACGGTCTCCTGACCGGGGCGGTCTATGGGCTGGTGGCGCTCGGTCTGACGCTGGTCTACGGCGTGCTGCACATCATCAACTTCGCCCACGGCGCGCTGCTGACGGCGGCGATGTATGCGGCCTATGTCGCGCGGACGGCGTTCGGCGTGGACCCTTACGTTGCTGCGCTGCCGCTGGCGGCGCTGTTCTTCGGCATCGGATACCTGGTGCAGCGCCTGGTGATCGGGCCGGCGAGCCGCGGCAAGGACGAGAACATCCTGCTGGTGACACTCGGCCTGTCCATCATCATCGAGAACCTGATGCTGGCGGTGTTCCGCTCCGACACGCGCAGCATCGACGTGCCCTACGCGATGGACGTCGTCGAGTTCGGCCCGGCGCTGTTGTCCTGGCCGCGGCTGGTCGGCTTCGCGGCGACGTTCGCCGTCGGCGTGGCGCTGTATCTGCTGTTGACCTTCAGCGCGACCGGCAAGGCGATCCGCGCGGTCGCCAAGGAACGCACGGGCGCGGCGCTGGTCGGCATCGATGTCGCGCATATCTACGCGGTGACCTTCGGCATCGGCACGGCGTGCCTCGCCATTGCGGCCGCGCTGCTGCTGCCCTCCTTCTATGTCTCCCCGCGCGTCGGCAACGCCTTCGTGCTGGTCGCCTTCACCATCGTGGTGCTGGGGGGCATGGGCAGCGTGGTCGGCGCGCTGGTCGGCGGGCTGGTGATCGGCGTGGTGGAGAGCCTGTCGGGCCTGTTCCTCGGCGAGAGCCTCGGCCAGATCGGCATCTTCCTGATCTTCATCCTGGTGCTGCTGGTCCGCCCGACAGGGTTGTTCGGGGCGAAGGCGTGATGCCGATCATCGCCTTCGGCGCGATGATCGCCGCGGCGCCGCTGCTGGTCGCCAGCAACGTGGTGCTGAACTTCCTGGTCTTCACCATGATCATCGCGCTGGCGGCGCAGGGGTGGAACCTGCTTGGTGGCTATGGCGGCCAATATTCCTTCGGGCATGCGGCGTTCTTCGGGACCGGTGCCTATCTGACCGCGATCCTTCAGATGCGCTTCGGGATGAACGCCTATCCGGCCTTTGCGATGGGCGTTGCGCTGGCCGCGCTGGTCGGGCTCGCAATCGGCGCGATGGCCTTCCGTTCGGGACTGAAGGGATCCTATTTCGCGTTGGTGACGCTCGCCTTCGCCGAGGTGTTCCGCGTGCTGGCCAATGCGAGTGAGATCACCGGCGGCGCGGCCGGCACCTTGATCCGGCTGCAGGCCGATCCCGCGA
Source organism: Roseomonas sp. SRI_022 (assembly GCF_057586215.1). Taxonomy (NCBI): domain Bacteria; kingdom Pseudomonadati; phylum Pseudomonadota; class Alphaproteobacteria; order Acetobacterales; family Roseomonadaceae; genus Roseomonas; species Roseomonas sp. SRI_022. Next base: position 201,296 of record NZ_JBYCZL010000006.1, on the reverse strand, counting down.
ATTTCCAGTTCGCCGGGCGCGGCACCTTCCTTTGGGTGGCGGGCGCGCTGGTGACTCTGGCGCTGGTCGCCACACGGGCGCTGGAGCGATCCCGCCTCGGTGCACAACTCGTCGCGGTGCGGGAGAACGAGGCCGCCGCCCAGGCGCTGGGCGTCGACGTGCTGGCGGTGAAGCTGCGCGCCATCACGCTGTCGGCCGGCATGACCGGCGCGGCGGGCGGACTTTATGCGCAGTACTTCCTCTATATCGATGCCAATATCGCCTATGGCACCTGGATCTCGGTCGAGGCGCTGCTGGCGCCGATCGTCGGCGGCGCTGGTACGGTGTTCGGCCCACTGCTCGGTGCGGTGATCCTGCACGGCCTTGCCGAGGCGACGAAATCCATCGCGGGCCGCATCCCGGGCATCGATCTGGTGGTGTTTGGCATCGTGCTGATCCTGGTGGTCCGCTTCCCGCCGCGCGACATTCCCGGCCTGCTCGGACGGTGGCGGCGATGACCGGCACCGGTCCCGATCCCGCCTTCCTCGCCGTGCGCGGCGTAACCAAGCGCTTTGGTGGCCTGGTCGCGGTGAACGACGCGACGCTCGATGTCGCGGAGGCTTCGATCACGGGGCTGATCGGCCCGAACGGCGCGGGCAAGACGACGCTGTTTGCCGTGATCGCGGGTTTCGAGAAGCCGACCGCCGGGCTGGTGCTGATGGAAGGTGAGGATATCACCGGCCGCCGCCCGCATGACCTTGCGCGCATGGGGTTGGCGCGCACCTTCCAGATCGTGCAGCCCTTCGCGGGCTTGAGTGTGCGGGAGAACATCGCGGTCGGCGCCTTCCTGCGGGAGGCAAAGCGCAGCGCGGCTCTGGACGCAGCGGAGCGGGTGGCCGAGCGCGTGGGTCTTGCCGATCAACTCGACAAGCCCGCCGCCGCGCTGACGGTTGCCGGGCGCAAGCGGTTGGAGGTGGCGCGTGCCCTCGCCACGCGTCCGAAGCTGCTGCTGTTGGACGAGGTGCTGGCGGGGCTGAATCCCTCCGAGATTCGCGACATCGTCCCGGTGGTGCGCGCCATCCGCGACGGCGGCGTGACGGTGCTGATGATCGAACACGTCATGCAGGCGGTGATGAATTTGTGCGACCGGGTGCATGTGTTGGCACAGGGCCGGATCATCTGTTCCGGCACGCCGGCGGAGGTGGTCGCCGCCCCGGCGGTGGTGGAGGCCTATCTCGGCCAGGGCGCGGCGAAGCGGCTCCAGGGTGCGGGTGATGCTTGAGATCCGCGGCCTCGAAGCGGGCTATGGAATGACGACCGTGCTGCGTGGCGTGGATCTGGACGTGCCGGCTGGCCGGATCGTTGCGGTGCTCGGCGCCAATGGTGCGGGCAAGACGACGTTGAACATGACGATCAGCGGATTGGTGAAGGCGCGCGCCGGATCGATCACCTTCGAAGGCCGTCGCATCGACGGCCTGGCGCCACCTGCGATCGCTGCGGCCGGGCTGGTGCATGTGCCGGAGGGCCGCAAGGTGTTCCCCAACCTGACGGTGCGCGAGAATCTCGACCTCGGCGCCTATCGTCGGGCGCAGGCCAACCGGGCGCGCAACATGGAACGCGTCTTCGACACCTTCCCGCGCCTGAGGGAGCGCATCCGCCAGCGCGCCGGCACGCTGTCGGGCGGCGAACAGCAGATACTGGCAATCGGGCGTGGCCTGATGGCGGAACCGCGCCTGCTGATCCTTGACGAACCCTCGCTCGGCCTCTCGCCCTTGCTGGTGGAGGAGATGTTTGCCCTGATCGGTCGCCTGCATGGGGAAGGGCTCGCCATCATGCTGGTGGAACAGAATGTCGCGCAGAGCCTCGATATTGCCGATGAGGCGCATGTGCTTGAGAACGGCGCGTTCGCCATCGGCGGCACGGCGGCACAGGTGCGCGCGGACCCGCATCTGCAACGCGCCTATCTCGGATTGTAGCAGGCCATGAGCATCGACCCCGTCACGCTCGCCGTCCTCAAGGGGCGGCTCGAACAGATCGCCGACGAGATGGACGCGACGCTGTATCGCAGTGCATTCAACCCGATCATCGCCGAGGCGCGCGACGCCTGCCACGGCCTGTATCACGCACAGACCGGCGACACGCTCGTGCAGGGCACCAAGGGTCTTCCGATCTTCGTCGGCGCCATGGCCTTCGCGGTGCGGGCGGTGATCGCCAAGGTCGCAGCGGACGGGGGGCTGCACCCTGGCGACACCTTCCTGTTCAACGATCCCTACGATGGCGGCACGCATCTGAACGACTTCCGCCTGGTGCGGCCGGTGTTTCGGGACGGTCGGTTGTTCTGCTGGCTGGCGAGCGTCGGGCACTGGCTCGACATCGGCGGCAACGTGCCGGGCAACTACAACCCGCGCGCGACGGAAAGCCACCAGGAGGGCGTGCGCTTCCCGCCGGTGAAGCTGATCCGGGGTGGCGTGATGCAGCAGGATATTCTCGATATCCTGGCGGCGAACTCCCGCGTGCCGCAATCGAACTGGGGCGACCTGAACGGGCAGTTGAACGCGCTCGATCTCGGCCAGCGGCGCCTGATCGAGTTGCTGGATGAGTACGGCGATGCCGCCGCGGCGGAAGCCTTTGACGTGCTGATGGACCGCGCAGAGGCACTGATGGGCGCGGAGATCGAGGCGCTGCCCGACGGTACCTACGCCTTCGAGGATTTCCTCGACAATGACGGCGTGGTGGATGAGCCGCTGCGCATTGCGCTGACCATGACGATCGAGGGCGGTCGCATGGTGCTCGACATGTCGGCTTCGTCCCCGCCCTGCGCAGGGCCGGTGAACATCTCCGTCGCGACCACGGTCGCCGCCTGCTACGTCGCGCTGAAGCACGCCTTTCCCGACGTGCCCGCGAATGCCGGGGTGTTGCGGCCGGTGAGCGTCGTCGCGCCGGAGACGACGCTGCTCGGCGCGCGCGCGCCGCGTCCGGTCGCCGGATATACCGAGACGATCCTGCGGCTGATCGGCGTGATCTTCGGTGCGCTCGGCAAGGCGAAGCCGGATCGCGCAACCGCTGCGCCATTCGGCACCATCAATGCGCTGTCGCTGTCCGGCCTTCGGACGGATGGCACGCGCTGGGTGATGTTCTCCTTCTTCGGCGGCGGCCTCGGCGGCAATCCGGAAAGCGACGGGCTGCACCATGCGAACAACCCGATCTCGACCGCGACCATCCCGCCGGTCGAGATCCTGGAGGCGGCGAACCCGGTGATGGTGACGCAATGGGCGCTGCGGCCCGATAGCGGCGGACCCGGCCTGCATCGCGGCGGCGTTGGCGCCGTCTATGAGATCGAGGCTCTGGCCCCCGGCGCCACCGAGTTCGCCCTACTCGGCGAACGCGGTCGCTTTGCGCCCTTCGGGGTCGCCGGCGGCGCGGCCGGCGCGATGAACACCTTCCATTGGGATTCGGATGATGGCCGGCGCACACCGCCGATGGCGAGCAAGGTGGTCGGCGTCTCCATCCGCCAAGGCCAGCGCGTGCGATTGGAAAGTCCTGGTGGCGGCGGCTGGGGCGATCCGCTGGCGCGCTCGGTTGATGCCGTCGCGCGCGACATTCGGCTTGGCCATGTCAGCCGTGAGGCCGCCATCCGGGACTACGGCGTGACCGTAGCCGCGGATGGGAGCGTGTCGCGATGAGCGGCCCGATCGTCGGCGTCGATGTTGGCGGGACCTTCACCGACCTGTTCCTGTACGATGCGGAGACGGGCGCGCTGCGCACCGCGAAGGTGCCGTCGAACCGTGGCGACGAAGCCTCGGGCTTCCTCGCCGGGCTGCGCGCGCTGGGGGGCGCCGCGACGATGGATGCCGTCGTGCATGGCACGACCGTCGGCACCAACGCGCTGCTGGAACGCAAGGGCGCGCGCCTCGGTGTCATCGCCACCGTCGGCTTCCGCGACGTGCTGGAAATGCGGCGGCGAGACCGCCGCCACACCTGGGGTCTTTGGGGGGACTTCAGGCCGATCGCCGATCGTGACCTTCGGCTCGAAGTGCCGGAGCGCACCCTCGCGGACGGTACGATCCGCACGCCGGTCAACCTCGATGCCGTGCGCGATGCGGCCCGCGCGCTGCTCGCTGCGGGCGCCGAGGCGTGTGCCATCACCTTCATCAACGCCCATGCCAACGCCGCGAATGAAGCCGCGGCGGCGGAGGTCGTGCGGGCCATCTGGCCCAACCCGCATGTCTCCGTCTCCTCGGAGATCCTGCCCGAGATCCGCGAGTTCGAGCGTGGTTCCACGACGGCGCTGAACGCCTATCTCCAACCTGGCGTGGCCGGATACCTGGCGCGCCTCGAAGGCGCGCTGGCCGAGGATGGCTTCACCGGCCGCTTCCACATCGTGCAGTCGAATGGCGGCATCATGTCCACCACGACGGCACGGCGGATGCCGGTGCGCACGGCCCTGTCCGGCCCGGCAGCCGGCGTGATCGCCGCCGCCGCCATTGCCCGTGCGGCGGGGTTTGACAACGCGATCACCTGCGACCTCGGGGGCACTTCCTTCGATGTCTCGCTGGTCGCCGGTGGGCGGATGGAACTCGCCGCGCAGGCTACGATCGATTTCGGCCTGGTGATCCGGTCCCCGATGATCGAGATCACCACCATTGGTGCCGGCGGCGGGTCCATCGCGCAGGTGGATCGCGGCGGACTGCTCCAGGTCGGGCCGGAAAGCGCGGGCAGTCGACCAGGGCCGGTTTGCTACGGCCAGGGCAATGATCGGCCGACGCTGACGGATGCCAATGTCGTGCTCGGCCGCATCAATGCGGAACGGCCGATTGGCGGTGCGCTGGCGCGCCTCGATGTGGATGGCGCGCGCGTCGCGATCCAGCGTCACGTCGGCGATCCGCTCGGCCTCGACGCCATGGCCGCGGCGGAAGCGATCCTGCGCGTCGCCAACGCGAAGATGGCGGGCGCCATCCGCCTTGTCTCCATCGAGCGTGGCCACGATCCCGGCCGCTTCGTCGCACTGCCCTTCGGCGGCGGCGGCGCGCTGCATGTCGGTGCGCTGATCCGTGATGTCGGGCTGAAGGCCGCGCTGGTGCCGCGCTACCCTGGCGTGACCTCGGCGCTTGGTTGCATCATCGCCGATGTGCGGCATGACCAGGTGCGGACGCTGAATCTCGCGCTTGATACGCTCGATGCTTCGGCGCTGGACGCGCGTATGGTTACCGAGGCCGAGGCCGCGCGGGCCGTCGTCGCAGCGGCCGGCCTGCCGGTCGAGGCGATCGAGACTGTCTTCGAACTCGACATGCACTATGCCGGGCAGACCCATACCGTCGCTGTGCCGCTGCCGGTGATCCTGCAGGACGGCACGACGGGAATCACAGCGGCCACGGTGCGCGCGGCCTTCGAATCTGCCTACAGCCGCGCCTTCACCCGCCTGCTGCCGGGCTTGCCCGTGCGCATCGTCACGCTGCGCACCGCGGCGATCGGGCGGCGCCCGGCCTTTGACCTCGCGATGCTCGCGCCACCGGCGGATGCGACGATGGACGCCGCGGCACGCGGCACGAGGCCGGTCTGGTTCAGCGGGCGCTGGCACGACACGGCGATCTACGCGCGGCTCGACCTGCCGGCCGGTTCGGTCGTGGCAGGACCGGCGATCCTTGAACAACCCGATGCGACGGTCGTGGTCGATCCCGGACTTGCGGCGCGCACTGACCGATTCGGCAATCTGATCATCGAAAGGGCGTGACATGGCCCATGACGCCATCCCGGTCAGCGAGACCGCGCTGCTGCTGTGCGACCTGCAGAACGACTTCATCCATCCCGATGGTGCCTATGGCCGGGCGGGGCAGGCGGCGGCCGCGATCGCGGCGCTGCCCGCGCGCCTGAAGCCGCTGGTCGATGCGGTGCGTGCCAGGGGCGGCTGGATCGCGTCCACCCATTTCACGCTGGTGCCGGGGAAGGGCGGTGAGCCCTTCATCGCCGAGCATCTCCGCCAGATGCGTCCTTTCCTGAAGAAGGGCGATTTCGCGCCGGGGTCCTGGGGTCATGCGCTGGTCGATGACCTCGCGCCGTCGGACCTCGCCGTCGAGAAGCTCGGCTACGACGCCTTCTGGAACTCGCGCCTGGAATGGGCGCTGCGCAAGGCGGGGGTGCGGCGGCTGCTGGTCGCCGGCATCGTGACGAACGGCGGTGTCGCCTCGACCGTGCGCGGGGCGCATGTGCGGGAATTCGACGTCACGCTGCTCGAGGATGGCTGTGCCGCCTTCTCCGAGACGGTGCACCAGGCGGCAGTCGAGGGATTGCGCCCGGTCGCCACGGTGACGACCGTCGCGCAGGCGATCGCATCAATCGATGCGGGCGCCTGACAGGCGCACCACCTCGCCCCAGCGGGCGATCTCGCGTGCGACGAAGGCGGTGTAGTCGGCGCGGGACAGCGGTGGGGCCTCGGCACCGATCTCGGCGCGCCGCTGCGCGACGTCGGGCGCGGCGAGGGCGGCCAGCGCCTCCGCATGCAGCCGGTCGGCGATCGGGTCCGGCAAGCCCGCCGGGCCGGAGAGTCCGAACCAAGTCGAAGCCACCAGATCGGGGAAGCCCTGCTCGACGATGGTCGGCACATCCGGCCAGCCGGCGATGCGGTGCTCGCTCATCACCGCGAGGATACGCACGCGGTCATTGCGCCCGGCTTCCTGGAGTGTGGTGACCATCGCCTCAATCTGGTTGGCAACCACGTCGTTGAAGGCCGGGCCGCTGCCGCGATAGGGGACGTGGGTCAGCTCGATGCCGGCCAGGCGCTTGAATAGTTCCTGCGTCACATGGCTGGAGGACCCGTTGCCCGGCGAGGCGACGCGAACGCCGCCGGGATCGCGCTTCGCCCAGGCGGTGAATTCCGCGATGTTGCGCACCGGCCGGTCGGCGTTGACGATCAGCACATTCGGGATCGCCGCCAGCAGCGCGATATGGGTGAAGTCCCGCATCGCGTCATAGGGGATGGCCCGATAGACGGAGGGGCCGACGCCCTGGCTGGCGATGTTGGACACCAGCAGCGTGTGGCCGTCCGGCGCGCTCCTCGCCACGGCATCGCTGCCGATGGTGCCGCCGGCACCGCCGCGGTTCTCGACGACCACCGGCTGGCCGAGCGCGGCCGCCATGCGCTGCGCCACCAGCCGCGCGACGACATCCGTCGCGCCGCCCGGGGGGAAGGGCACCACCAGCCGCACCGGGCGTGTCGGTGCCCAGGGCGCAGGCTGGGCGCGGACCAGGCTGGGTGCTGCCAGCATCATGCCGAGGAGGATGCGACGGTTCATGACGGCTCCCTTCAGGCGACGGTGGCGGCGGCGCGCAGGCCGGTGATCATCGAGGAGCGCAGCAGATGCTCCCGCGCGCGGATGGGATCGCCGGCAATGGCCTGCATCTCCGCGAGCAACTCGGCGCGGCGGGCCGGGTCGCGCTCGCGCATGCGCGCACGGTTGCGGTCGGCCTGGGCGATGATCTCGCGCTCCGCGATGGGGCGACGGCGGCGGGTGTAGCGGTCGAGATGCGAGAGCTCCGCCTCGCCGCGCCAGACCGGCAGCAGATGCGTGGCGAGTTCGAAGGCGTCGTGGATGCCCCCATTCATGCCCATACCGCCCGAGGGCGAGTTCAGATGCGCGGCATCGCCGCACAGAAGCATCCGTCCGCGCCGATAGTCCTGCACGATGCGCTGGTGGATGCGATAGGGGCGCAGGTCCGGCACCTCATAGGCCGTGGCCTTGGGGTGGATGGCCTGGAGCTTGCGCTCGATGGCCTCGGGCGTCAGCGCGGCCTCGACATCCTCGCCGGGCGCGGTGTGCAGGCTCGCGCGCCATTTTCCAGGCACGTGCAGCAGCGAAAAGGTGCCGGAGAATGCCGGATGCTCGGTCCAGATGTAGTTGACGTTCGACAGGCCGCCGAAGGCCTCGGCGAAGTCGAAGAGCGTGGTGGCGAGGATTGTTGTCTCGGGATAGGTCTCGCCAGAGAAGGGCATCTCCATCGCACGGCGGACCACGCTGCGTGCGCCGTCGCAGCCGATGACGAAGGCGGCGCGGATCGGGTCGAAGCCACGTCCGGACAGCGTCACGCCATCGGCGTCCTGCTCGACGGCCTCCACGGCGCAGGCGAAGCGGGGCAGGGCGCCGGGATGCTCGGCGTGCATCTTCGCGAGGATCAGCCGCGACAGCTTCCATTGTTCGGCCTGCAGCCGGTAGGGATGCGCCGTGTCAGGCGCGATCACCGACAGGTCGAAGACCGCGCGCGCGCCGTCTTCGTGCCGCCGGATCTGCCAGGTCGGGGTCGTCAGCCCCTGTGCGACCAGCGGGGCGCCAAGGTCCAGCGCATCCAGCATGTCGAGCGTCGGTGGATGGAAGGTGGAGGCACGCAGCTCCTCGCTGATGTCGGCCTCGGCCTCCAGGAGCATCACGGGCAGCCCGGCGCGTGCGAGCAGCAGCGACAGCACCAGCCCCACGGGCCCGGCACCCACGATCGCGATTGCACCACGTTCCGCCGTCATCTTGACCTCACTCGTCAGACCACATCATGCAAGGCATATACCTGTGGCAATGCGTCATCGCCGTCCAGACCGCGCGATGGAAGGGGATCCCATGGCGATCGAATATGGCAGCGAGGGCCTGCTCGGCGTGCTGACGCCACAGGCCAACACGACGGTCGAACCCGAACTCGCGATCCTGCTGCCGCCGCGCATGGCCATGCTGAATGCGCGGATGACCAGCCCGAAGCGCACGATCGAGGAAAGGCTGATCGACTATGTCGACGGCCTGGATGACGCGATCGGGCAGTTCGCCAATGCGCCGGTTGGGGCGATCGCCTTCGCCTGCACCGGTGCGTCCTATCTGGTCGGTGCGGCGGCCGAGGATGCCGCCGTGGCGCGGATCGAGGCACGCATCGGCGCGCCATTCATCACCGCCGCGCGGGCGGTCTGCGATGCCTTCCATGCGCTGGGCGCACGGCGCATCGGGCTGGTCTCGCCCTATCCCGCGGCGCTGACCGAGGCCTCGGCCGCCTATTGGACCGCGCGCGGATTCTCGGTCGGACGGATCGTCGCCGCGGCGGCGCCGGAGGCCGCCTTCCACCCGATCTACGCCATGTCCGCCGGCAGTGCGGCCGAGGCGCTGTCCGGCATGTCCGGTTCCGGCGTGGAGGCCGTGGTCATGCTGGGCACCGGTATGCCGACATTGAAGCCCATCCTCGACCGGCCGGAGGTCGATGGCGCACCAGTGATCTCCTGCATGACGGCGCTTGGCTGGCGCAGTGTCGTCGCATTGCGGGGGGAGGCACCGGACGGCAGCTTTCTGCGCCGCTGGATCGCGGGGGAAGGCTGGCGCGAACGCTATGCACAGCGCATGGACGCAGCCGCGGCGGTTTGACCGGAGCCGCTGGCTGGTCGATCCTGCCGGCACCGGAGGAGACCATTCATGCCCCAATACCCCTTCACCGCCGCCGACCTCGAAGCGCTGCGCCAGTGGGATACGCCGACCATCTGCAACGCGCTCGAAGTCGTCGCGCCGCATCGCCGCGGGTATGGCTTCACCGTGCGGCCGATGACCGCGGTCGATCCGGAGCTGCCGCCGATCTGCGGCCTGGCGCGCACCGGCACGCAGCGTGCGGCCTTCCCGTCGGGCCGCAGCAAGGAAGCGGACAAGGCGATGCGCGTCGCCTGGTACGAGTACGTCGCCGATGCCGCGCTGCCGACCATCGTCTGCCTGCAGGACCTGGATGACACGCCCGGCGTCGGCGCCTTCTGGGGTGAGGTGAACAGCGCCGTGCACCAGGGCCTCGGTGCGCAGGGCGTGGTGACCAACGGTTCGGTGCGCGACCTCGACATGTTCGCGCCGGGCTTCCAGGGCATCGCGGGCGTCGTGAACCCATCGCATGCCTATGTGCATATCGTGGCGCTGAACCTGGACGTCACGATCCATGGCATGCAGGTGAAGCACGACGACGTGGTGCATGCCGACCGGCATGGCGCCGTCGTCATCCCGCACGACGTCGTCACCAAGATCCCGGCCGCCATCGACCTCGGCGCGCGGAAGGAGAAGGTGATCCTCGACATGGTGAAGTCGAAGGGCTTCAACGTGGCGAAGCTGAAGGAAGCGCTGCTGAAGTCCGAGGACATCCACTGAGGGCCATGCGCGCGCCGCTTTGTTCCGTGCTGCCCGGGTGGGTCGACCACTACGGGCACATGAACCTCGCCTACTACCTGGTGGCCTTCGATATGGCGACGGACGCGCTGTGGCCGTCGCTGGGGCTCGGGCCGGCGTTCCGCGCGCGCGGCCTCGGCACCTTCGCTGCGGAATCCTGGCAGGCCTATACGCGGGAGGTCATGGAAGGCGCGCCACTCGCCTTCGACAGCGAGGTGCTGTCCTTCGATTCGAAGCGCCTGCTGTGCCGCCACGTAATGTTCCATGCGGCTGAGGGCTGGCAGGTGGCGGAGAATGAGGTGCTGTATCTCTGCATCGACCTCGATGCCCGCCGCGTCGGCGCCTGGCCGGAGGAGGTGCTGGCACGCTTCGGCACGCACGCCACCGGCGGCGCGCCGAAGCGGCTGGCGCTGAAGCGTTAGTTCAGGCGCTCGCGGATCCGCGCAATGCCGGCCTCGGCGCATTGGTCGTCGAGATGCCCGCCGGGGGCGCCGCCGACGCCGATGGCGCCGACCACCTCATCGCCGATGCGGATCGGCATGCCGCCACCGACGATCAGGAAACCTTCGATATCGACCAGCCGCGCCGCACCGGGATTGGTGCGGACGGTCTCCAGGATCTGGCTGGTGTTGGCGCGCATGCTGACGGCCGTGTAGGCCTTGGCGCGGGCCGATGCGACGGTGTGCGGCCCGGCGCCATCCGCGCGCAGCAGCGCCTTCAAGACGCCCGAGCGGTCCACGACGGCGGCGGAGACGCGGAAGCCGCGTCCGATGCAGGCCTCGACAGCCGCGGCGACCGCCTCCGCTGCCAGGCTGGCGCTGATGTTCCGCTCGGTCACGACGCCCTGCGCAAGGCTCGTCACCGGCGCCAGGACAAGGCTGGCGAGCAGGACCAATTGGCGCATGGCGCACCCTTTCGGCGGAGTTCGGGCGCGGATGCTCGCATGCCGCCCCGGCCGCCGGAAAGGGGTGTCAGGCCGCGTGGCGCGGGACGCCGCCGACCACCGTTGCCGCCACGCGCGTGTCGCGGATCGCGGCCGGATCACAGGCAAGGATGTCGGTGTCGAGCACCGCCAGGTCAGCGAGCTTGCCGACCTCAAGGCTGCCCTTCTCCGCTTCCTCCCGCTGTGCCCAGGCGCCAAGGGTGGTGTAGGCGGCCAGCGCCTGCATGGGTGTCACGGCCTCGGACGCATCGAGGTCCGCGCCGGTCTGGCTGCGCCGTGTCACCATCGCGCCGAGCGCGGTGAAGGGATTGACGCGGCAGACGGCAAAGTCGGAATGCCCCGGGGCGGGGATGCCGGCCTGGATCAGGCTGCGATGAGGCCACATGTGCCGCAGCGCCGCCTGACCGCGATTGGCGACATAGGCCTCGCCCAGTTCGTCCATGAAGCCGGTGGCCGAGGAATCGACGAAGCCGCCGCGCTTCAGCCGCGCGAGGATCGGCGGCGTGACGTAGCAGCAGTGCTCGACCCGCATGCGATGGTCGGTGACCGGATGCGCGGCGAGCGCGGCCTCCATCACATCGAGGGCGAAGTCGATGCCACGGTCGCCCACGCCTTCGATCATCACCTGCAGCCCGGCCTTGTGCGCGGCGGTGGCGCGTTCGGTCAGGTCATCGCGATCGTACAGCAGCATGCCGGTATTCGGCACCGGCTCGCCAGGCACCGCCGCGCCGACATAGGGATCCCAATAGGCAGCGGTGCGGCCGGAGGTCGAGCAATCAGGGCACCACTCCACGCCGATCAGCCGCAGCCATTCATCGCCGAAACCGGAACGGATGCCCGCGCCGATCAGGTGCGGGATCAGCGGCTCGTCCCGGCCCGAGGCGATGATGCCCATGCGCATCCGCCAGCGCCCGTCGCGGTGCATCTGCTGATACGCGCGGATCGCCTTCGCCGGCGTCAGCGAATTGGCCACCGAGGTGATGCCATGGCGCAGGCACTCGTCCTGCACCATCTCCATGCCCTCGGCGATGTCGGATTCGCTGTCGGCGTCATGGATGGCGTTGAGGAAGATGTGCGCCGCCGTCTCCCGCACCAATCCGGTGAAGGCGCCGGTCCTCGGGTCGCGGTCGAAGGCGCCGAAGGGCGGGTCGGACGCATCCGCGGCCACGCCGCAGGCGGCGAAGGCGGCGCGGTTCGCGAGACCCAGATGCCCGTCCGTGCGCAGGATGAAGACCGGATGGCCGGCGCTCGCCGCGTCCAGTTCGTCGAGCGTCGGATAACCGCCGGAGGCACGCTCGTTCAGCCGGTAGAAGGCGCCCCAGCGGCCGGTCGGCAGGGTCTCGCAGACGCGGCGGATGGTGGCGAGCAGCGCGTCGCGCGTCGCGACGCGGTCCGGCGAAACCAGCGTCCAGGTGCGCAGGCGCACCGCATAGGAATCCGGATGCGCGTGGCTGTCCACGATGCCTGGGATGACGCGGCGGCCCTCGGCGTCCAGCACGCGCGTGCCGGAGCCGACATGATCGCGCATCGCGGTGGAACTGCCGATGGCGACGATGCGCCCGCCGGTCGCCGCCAGCGCCTCGGCCTGCGTGCCCGCCGCATCCATCGTCGTGATGCGGCCGTTGAGAAGGACGAAGTCGGCGTTCATGCGGCAGCCCTGTCCATGTGGTCGCGCAACCGATACCAGCTGCCAACGATCGGCAGGAACCAGTTCGGATTCCCGTTGTAGAGCGGCATTGTCGGGAAGTTCAGCCCGTCCAGCGCGAAGCCTTCATTGTCCGCGCCGGCGATCTTCAGTGCCGCGCGATGGCCGAGCCAGGTCGCCATCGCGACCCCGGAGCCCTGGCATCCCGCGGCATAATGGACGCCATCCTGCACGCCGATATGCGGCAGGAAGTCGAAGGTGAAGGCGACATTGCCGGTCCAGGCATGGGTCAGCCGCACATCCTTCAACTCGGGAAAGACAGCGAGCATGAAGCCGCGCAGCACGGGTGCGGCGGTCGCAGGCTCCGTGGGGCCGAAGCTTGCGCGGCCGCCCCAGAGGACGCGGTTGCCGTAAGGTGAGGGGCGGAAGTAGTTCAGCACGCGTCGCGTGTCGCTGATCATCCGGCGGCCGGGGAAGAGCCGGTCCATAGTCTCGGCTGGCAATTCCTCGGTGGCGATGATGTAGGAGCCGACCGGGATCATCCGCTTCGCGAGCCACGGCATGGCCGACCGCCCCTGGGCATCGCGTGAATAGCCATTGGTCGCAACCAGCACCGCACCGGCGCGCATCTGGCCGCGATCGGTGGTGATCAGGAAGCCGCTGCCGTCCGGCCGTATGCCGGTGACGCGCACGCCATCGATCAGGCGCGTTCCCGCGCGTTCGGCGGCGTCGGCGAGCCCGCGCGCATACTTGCCGGGATGCAGACTGCCGGAGGCCTCGGCGATCATACCGCCATGGTAGTGATCGCTGCCGAGTGCCTCTCGCTGCCGGTCCTTCGGCAGCATGTGGGTCGGCAGCCCGGTCACATCGGCAATGAACTCGGCGCGCGCGGCCAGCGCGTCGTAGTGCTTCGGCGTCCATGCCGGCACGAAACGGCCGCAGCGGATGTAGTCGCAGTCGATGCCCTCCCGCGCGATCGTCTCCTCGATGAAGGGGAATGAGGCGGCGGCGGCCCCGGCGATCGCCCGCGCACGCTCGGCGCCATAGGTCTTCTGCAGCGCGCCGGAGGCGACCTTCAGCCCACCCGAGACCATGCCGCCATTGCGCGAGGAGGCACCCCAGCCGATGCGTTCCGCATCGAGCACGGTCACCTCATGCCCCAGGCGGCGCAGCGTCAGCGCCGCCGAAAGCCCGGCATAGCCGCCACCGACCACGGCGACGCCGGCGCTGTCGGGCAGCGTGCCGTCGCGCCCGGGTGGCTCCGCCGCCTCCCACCACCAGGGGGTTGTCTTGAAGCCCGGCGCGAAGATGGGGTTCGCGGAGGTCATTGCCCGATCAGCCTGCTCATGGTGTGATTTGCACGGGAGAGTTCACGCCGGCGCAGCGACATTCGCAAGTGGCCGCACGCCCGCCCTGGCATGCGTCGTGCTTCGCGCTGTTTGCGCAATGCTGCGCGCAACGGCGCGGGCCCAGTGAGGAGAGACGGTGATGCAAAGCTTCCAGCAGGATTGTATCGAACTGGCCTTGCGCAAGTATCGCCGTGGGGAGGTCGATCGCCGCACGCTGCTTGCGGGTCTCGCCGCACTCGGTGTGGGCACTTTGGCGGGTGGGCAGGCACAGGCGCAGGCATCGCGCCGCCTGGTGATGGTGAACTGGGGCGGCATCGCCAACCAGGGCTTCGGCAATTTCTACGGTGCGCCCTTCGTCGCGGCCAATCCCGGCTGGACGGTGGAACAGGACAGCACCGGGCCATCCGCCGGACGCATCCGTTCCATGGTGGAAAGCGGCCGCGTCACCTGGGACCTGTGCGATTCCTCGGCATCCTCGTCGAACCTGCTCGGGCGACAGAACCTGCTGGCGAAGATCGACTACAACATCGTCAAGAAGGAGGACACGCTGCCGGTCGGCTTCGCGCTGGAATACGGCGCGGCGCCGTATTCGTTCAGCTCGGTGCTCTGCTACGACAGCGCGAAATTCCCGCAGGGCGGGCCGACCTCCTGGGCGGATTTCTATGATCTGCGGAAGTTCCCGGGCACGCGGCTGTTCCGCCGCGATGCGCTGGCCACGCTCGATGCCGCGCAGATGGCGCTCGGCAAGGATCCGGCGAATCTCTATCCGCTCGATATCCGCGCCACCATCCGCAAGGCCGCCGAGCTGCGCCGCAATGCCGTCTACTGGAACAGCGGCAGCGAGAGCGAGCAGTTCATGCGCACTGGTGAGGCAGTGATGGGCCAAGTCTGGCACACCCGCGCCACGGTGCTGGAAGCCGAAACGAATGGCCGTATCAAGTTCATCTGGCCGCAGGCGCTCCTGCAGGCGGGCATCTTCGTGATCCCGCGCGGCAATCCGGGTGGTGAGGGGGCGCAGCGCCTGCTTGCTTCGATGCTTGCCAACCCCGAGCCGCAGGTGGAACTGCTTAAGCTGCTGGGCAACGGGCCATGCAACCCGCGTGCTGCCGCGCTGGTGCCGCAGGAGATGCGCCGCAAGAACCCGACAGATCCGGACAATGCGCGCGTGCAGGTGGTGCTGGACGGCAATTGGTGGGGGCAGAACTACCAGCAGGCGAATGCGGACTTCATCGATGCGATCACGGGCTGACGCCGGCCCGTGATCCTGGTTGTCAAGTCTGGGGGTGAGCAGGCGCTGCCGGAGTGGCGCGCCTGCTTTGCCGAAGTTGCGCCCGATCTCGAACTGCGCTGGTGGGACGATCCGACGCTGGATCCCGCCGCGGTCGACTATGCACTGGTGTGGGATCCCGAGCCGGGACGGCTCGCGAGCCTGCCGCGACTGCGCGCCATCTTTGGCTCGGGCGCCGGCGTGGATGCCATCGTCACCGACCCGCATCTGCCGAAGCACCTGCCGCTGGTACGCTGCGTGCCGCCGGAGGCGACGCAGCGCATGGGCGAATTCGTCTGCTGGGCGGTGCTGTCGCTGAACAAGGATGCGCGGCGCATGGCGATCGGCCAGGCGAAGCGCGAATGGGATGCCTTCGATCCGCACTTCGCCGCGGCGGCGAAGACAGTCGGTATCATGGGCCTCGGCGCGATGGGGCTGCGCGCGGCGGAAATGCTGCGCGGGCTCGGCATCCCCGTGATCGGCTGGTCGCGCACACACAAGATCGTGCCCGGCATGGAGTGTTTCGCCGGCCCGGCGGAGCAGGGAGCCTTCCTCGCGCGCAGCGACGTGCTGGTCTGCCTGCTGCCGGCGACACCGGAGACGATTGGGCTGATCGCCGCGCCGCTGCTGTCGCAATTGCCGCCTGGCGCGGGGCTCGTGCAGGTCGGGCGCGGTGCGCATCAGGTGCTGCCCGACATCATCGCCGCACTCGATTCCGGCCAGTTGTCTGGCGCCATGCTCGACGTGTTCGAGACGGAACCACTCCCGGCCGACAGCCCGGCCTGGGCGCATCCGCGCATCACCGTGACGCCACATGCCGCGAGCACGCCGAGCCGCGAGGAACGCGCGCGCTACGTCGCAGGCTGCATCGCGCGCTTCGAACGCGGCGAAGCGCTGCCCAACCTCTACGTCCCCGAGCGAGGCTACTGATGGCCCTCCCGCCGCCGCCGGTGAAGCCGGACCCCGACCGCATCCAGACCGAACAGGAGGTGCGCGAGGATCTCGCCGCCGCCTATCGCCTGATCGCGCTGTTCGGCATGACGGACCTTGTCTTCACCCATCTCTCCGCGCGCGTGCCGGGGACAGGGCACCGCTTCCTGGTCAACCCCTATGGCCTACTGTTCGAGGAGATCACCGCGAGCAGCCTGGTGGCCGTGGATGCCGAGGGTGAGCCGTTGCAGGAGACATCCTGGCCGGTGAACCCGGCGGGCTTCGTGATTCATTCCGCCGTGCACCGCGCCCGTGAATCGGCGATGTGCGTCATGCATACGCATACGCTCGCGGGCATGGCGGTGGCGGCGCAGTCGGGCGGGCTGCTGCCGCTGAATCAGATCAGCATGGAGTTCGACGATCGCGTCGCGCTGCATGACTACGAGGGCATCGCGGCGGACGACAACCTGTCCGAGCGCGACCGGCTGGTGCAGGACCTTGGCGAGCGGCCCTGCATGATCCTGCGCCACCATGGGCTGCTGACGGTCGGCCGGACCGTCGCCGAGGCCTTCTACTGGATGCACTACCTGGAGCAGGCCTGCCGCATCCAACTCGCGGCACAATCCTCGGGCGTGCCGTTGGCGGTGCCGCCGGCCGGCGTGGTGCAGCGCGCGCGGGCGCAGTTCGGAACGGGCCCGACCAAGGGCTGGCTGCCCTGGCAGGCGCTGCGACGGAAACTCGACCGCGAGCAGCCGGACTACAGGACGTGAGCGCGGCCACGGGGCATGCGCTCGGCCTGCGCGGGCTGACGCGGCGATATGGCAGCTTCGTCGCGGTCGATGATGTGTCGCTGGAGGTCGGGCAGGGGGAGTTCCTGACGCTGCTCGGCCCGTCCGGATCGGGCAAGACGACGATCCTGATGGCGGTGGCGGGCTTCGTCGCGCCAAGCGAGGGTGCGGTGCTGCTCGACGGGCGGGACATCACGCCGCTGCCGCCCGAGAAGCGCAACTTCGGCATGGTCTTCCAGGGCTATGCGCTGTTCCCGCACATGACAGTCGCGGAAAACGTCGCCTTCCCGCTGCGCGTGCGCGGGATGTCGCGGGCGGAACGCGATGCGAAGGTGCGCGCGGCACTCGACCTGGTGCAACTCGGCGCCTTCGCCGAGCGGCTGCCGAAGCAGTTGTCTGGCGGGCAGCAGCAGCGCGTGGCACTGGCCCGCGCGCTGGTCTTCGATCCCAATCTGCTGCTGCTGGACGAACCGCTCTCGGCACTCGACAAGAAGCTGCGCGCGGAATTGCAGGAGGAACTGAAGGCGCTGCACCGCCGGGTCGGACGCACCTTCGTCAATGTGACGCACGACCAGGAGGAAGCGCTCTCGCTGTCCGACCGCATCGCCATCCTCAATCACGGCAAGCTGGTGCAGGCCGGCGCGCCAGGGGATTTGTACGAGCGGCCGCGCACGCGCTTCGTCGCCGACTTCCTTGGCAAGTCGAACTTCCTCGAAGGCACGGTCCGCCAGCCCCATCCGGGTGGCTTCACGCTGGAAGCGGGGGGCGCGCGGCTTGCCGTGGCGCTGTCGGCCGGGACGGCGGCGCCGGCGGCGGGGACGCGCAGCCTGCTCTCGCTGCGTCCGGAGAAGATCACGGTGCTCGGGGAAGGCGAGGAGGCGGACAACGTCGTCGAAGGCCGCATCATTGCCTGGGCCTATCTCGGGGCGGGCTTCTCGCTGCGCATCGGCACGACGGAACTTGGCGAGATCCGCGCCAACCTGCCGAGTTGGCGATCGGCCTTTGCCCCTGCGGAGGGGCTGTCACTGCGCCTGGGCTGGGCCGCCGAGGCCGCTGTCCCGGTCGCGGAGGACCTGACGTGAGCACCACGGGCCGCCTCGGCATCGGCTGGTGGCTGCTGATCCTGCCGGCCTTCGCGCTGCTGCTGGCCTTCTACATCGCGCCCATCGTGCAGGTGCTGGCGATCAGCGTCACGGAGCCAGAACCCGGCTTCGGTAACTATGAGCGCATCCTGACGTCCGGCGCCGTGCAGCGGGTGATCTTCACCACGCTGCGCATCTGCGGCATCACCACCGTGCTGGCGCTGCTTCTGGGCTATGCGATCGCCTATGCGATCACGCTGTCCTCGCCCCGCGCGCGTGGATGGTGGATCCTAGCGGTGCTGGTGCCGTTGTGGATCTCCGTGCTGGTGCGCGCCTTTGCCTGGGTTACGCTGCTGCGGCGGCAGGGCCTGGTGAACAACACGCTGATGAATGCGGGGCTTATCAGCGAACCGCTGCCGCTGGTCTGGAATGAATTCGGCATCGTGGTCGGCATGGTGCACTACATGGTGCCCTTCGCCGTACTGCCGATGCTGGCCTCGATGCGGGAGATCGATCCGCGGCTGCTGGCCGCCGCGCGCGGCCTCGGGGCAAGTCGCGGCGAGGTATTCCGCCGTGTCTTCCTGCCGCTGTCCATGCCGGGCGTGATCGCGGCCGGCGTGCTGGTCTTCATCTTCTCGCTGGGCTTCTACATCACGCCGGCGATCCTGGGTGGCGGCAAGACGCTGATGGTCGCTGAATGGATCAGCCTGCAGATCCTCGACCTGATCCGCTGGGGATTGGGGACGATGATGGCGACGGTGCTGGTGCTGGCGATCCTGGTGACGCTCGCGGTGTTCTCCCGCATCGTCGACCTGCGGCGCATCTTCGGGGCGGGGGCCTGACGCGATGGACGGGACATACAGCCCCGGGCCGGCGGGACGCGGCATCGCCTGGGCCACGGCGGCCTATCTGGTGCTGCCGATCCTGATCATCCTGCCGGTGGCGCTGACCGACCAGCGTTACCTGTCGCTGCCGCAGGACGGCATCTCCTTCCGGCACTTCGCTACCGTGCTGACCTCGCCGGAATGGCTCGGGTCGATCTGGCAGTCCTTCACCATCGCTGTGGCGGCGACCGTGCTATCGGTCACGGCGGGCACGCTCTGCGCCATCGGGTGCTGGCGCATCTCCCGCCGCTCGACAGAACTGGTGCGCGTGTTGATGCTGCTGCCGCTGATCATCCCGTCGATCGTCTATGCGATCGGGCTGTACCGGTATTTCGGGCCGCTCGGGCTGCTGGACCGCTTCCTTGGCGTGGTGATTGCGCATGGGGTGACGGGGATTCCCTATGTGGTGATCACCGTCTCCACCGCACTCGCGGCCTTCGATCCGCGGCTGGAGCAGGCGGCGCGTGGCATGGGTGCATCCCTGTCGCAGACGCTGCGCTGGGTGATCCTGCCACGCATCGCGCCGGGCATCTTCTCGGGCGCGATCTTCGCCTTCATCCATTCCTGGGACGAACTGGTGATGGTGCTGTTCATCGCATCGCGCGATGTCTTCACCCTGCCGCGGCGGATCTGGGATGGCATCAACGAGAATCTCGACCCCGCCATGGCGGCGGTGGCCGTGCTGCTGATTCTGTTCACGCTGCTGCTGCTGATGGCCGATCGCGCCCTGCGTCGCCGCAGCGAAGGCTGACTTCAACCAGGAACCGGGAGAGACGCGCCATGTCCAGCGCGATGTCCGAATTCGACCACCGATACAACATGCTGATCGAGCGCTTCGCCAGCGAAGCCGAGCCCGCATTCAACAGCGAGGCGGAACAGGTCTTCGGCTGGGGTCGCCGCTGGGGCTGCAATTCCGATATCGGCCGGCTGCGCGTGGTGCTGATGCACCGTCCTGGCGAGGAGATGAAGGTCCTCGAGACCCTGCCGCTGATCCCCGAACTCGGCGCCTATGGCGACCCCGCGACGGGGGCCTATTGGCGCGGGGAGGTGATCCCGACACTCGCCGACCAGCAGGCGCAGCATGACGCGCTTGCCGCTGCGCTGCGCGAGGAAGGCGTCGAGGTGGTGATGCTGAACCGCACCGCGCCGGGGCGGCACAAATCCATCTACACGCGCGATTCCTGCATCGCGGTGGATGGCGGTGCCATCGTCACCCGCATGGGCCCGCGCATCCGCCGCGGCGAGGAACGTCCGGTCACGGAAACGCTCGGCGCGCTCGGCATGCCCGTGCTGCGCACCATCCACGGCACGGGGCTGATGGAGGGCGGGTCCTTCGCCTATGTCCAGCCTGACGTTGCGGTGATCGGCATTTCCTCCCGCGTCAATGAAGAGGGCGCGCGCCAGGTCGAGGAGGTGCTGGCCGTCCAGGGCACGCGGCTGATCCGCGTGCAGATCCCCGGCTACCGCCTACATATCGACGGCGCCTTCGTGATGATCGACCACGATGTCGCGCTGGTGAACCCCGTGACGCTGCCCTTCGTCTTCATGGAGGAGCTGAAGCGGCTGGGCATCCGCATGATCCCGCTGAACCACCAGGACCCGTCCTGGGCGATCAACTGCCTTGCCGTTGCGCCGGGCCGCGTGCTTATGAGCGACCAGGTCGGACCACGCACGCAGGAAGCGCTGGACAAGGCAGGCATCAGCGTGCGGCTGGTCAATTACGACAAGGTCTATCTGGGTGGTGGCGGCATCCATTGCTCGACCTCCCCCTTGGTGCGCGATCCGATATGAATGGGTGGCCCGTCTGGCATCCGCCACCGGCGGGCCGATCGCCCTATTATGCCGCCCCGGGCCTTCCCGGCTTTTCCTACTGCCTCTACGTCCCGAGGCAGCGGCCGGAGGGGCCGGCGCCGCTGATCGTCGCCATGCATGGCAGCGATCGGCGTCCGGAGGTGATCCGCACCCTGCATGCGCCGCTGTGCGACCGGACCGGCGCGGTGGTGCTGGCTCCGCTCTTCCCGATTGGCGCCGTCGCGCCCGATGACGAGCCGGGCTACAAGCTGTGCGTCTTCCGTGGCGTACGCTACGATCTGGCGCTGCTCGCGATGGTCGCGGATGCGGCAACGCGCCTGCCGCTCGCCATCGACCGCTTCATCATGACGGGCTACTCGGGCGGTGCGCAGTTCGTCCTGCGGTTTCTGTTGTTGCATGCGGACCGCCTGGACACGGTCTCGATCGGTGCACCGGGCTACATCACGCTGCTGGACGACAGCCTGCCCTGGTGGGCCGGTACGGGAGACTTCGTCGCCACCTTCGGCCGCGAGCCTGACATCGGGGCCATCCGGGACGTGGCGATCCAACTCGTCATCGGCACCAGGGATACCGCCCTGGACCAGATTGCGGTGCCGCAGGGCGATCCGCGGCTGATGAACGCGGTGAGGCGGTCAGGCAGGACGCGCATCGCGCGTATGCGGACGCTGGAGGCCAATCTGCGCGCCGCCGGCTGTCATCCTCGGATGGACTGGGTGGAAGGTGCGGCGCATGCGGTGCGCCATACCTTCCCCACTGTCGAGGCCTTCCTCGCGGCGCGCCTCGCCACGTTCAGCCGGGCAGAACTCGTTCTGCCATGACGCCGCGGCAGTCCATCTCGTAGTCCAGCCCCTCGACGGGCGGGCGGCAATGCTGCCAGGTCAGGCCATGGCGGGCAGCGCCGCGGGCGACGACCTCCTCCGTCAAGGCCGGCGGCATCGGGTAGACGGTGTAGGCCTGCACCCCCGTCGTCGCGCCCCAGCCGAAGCCGAGCAGTGCCATCCGGCGTTCCATCTCGCCCAGGACATGGCGGCCCTTCTTCAGCATGCCCTCGGGCGAGGTGTCGCCATAGGCGACCGTGTTCTCGCGATAGGTGCCCTTGCCCTCCACCGATTCACCGCTGCCGGCGACGACGAAGGATGGTGCCGCATCGGCGTCCGGCACGGTGTAGCAGAAGGCGTGGAAGCCTGGTTCGGCGGGTGGGGCAACGCGCGGGCAGACATTGCTGCGCGCGACGGGGTTATGGCCATCACGCAGGATGCCCCATTGGCCCAGCACTGTCGCATAGCCGGTGTTGAAGACGCGGAAGCCATCCTCGCTGAACGGTGCGGGGGATCGCAATTCGCAGGCCGCGAAGGCCGTGCGCGGACGGCCGATGGTCGCCAGGTGGGCCGCGATCCGGCGCCAGCCCTCCGCCATCGGCACCGGGTTCGCGAAGCGCACGCGTTCCAGCCGGAAGCCGGGCAGGGCGGCGACCCCACCGGAATACTGCGTCACCGCGGGGATGAAGCGGTATCCGGCGTTCGTGTTATCGATCGTGCTCATCGCTTGGTCACGCCCCAGAAGACCGGGATGATCGTCGGGCGCAGCCCTTCGACATTGGCGCGATGCGCTGTCAGCGTGCGGTACTGCCCGGCATTGATATACGGCAGCGCCTGGTAGGCGCGAGCGTGGACGCGTTCCAGGATCTCGCGGCGCTTCGCGGGATCGGCTTCCTCCCACCAGGCGGCGCGCAGGCGTTCCAGTTCGGCATCGCAGGGCCAGCCGGCCGGCGCCGCCTCGCAGGTCGCGGCGAGATACACGTTCACCAGCGGGTTCTGCGAGTCGAGCACATTCGCGATCGTCACGAACAGGTTCCATCCGCCCTGGTCGATCGGTTCCCGCCGGTTGCGCCGCTGCGTCACCGTCGCCCAGTCGGAGGCGACGACATCCATGTTCAGCCCGGCGCGGCGCATATTCGCCGCCATGGTCAGCACCACGGCATTGTTCGCCGACCAGTCCGCGGCGTTGAGGAACACCACGCGCTCGCCATTGTAGCCGGCCTCCCGCAGCAGAGCGCGCGCGCGCTCGATATTGACGGCGCGCAGGCCCTCGGCGCCTGCCGAGCTTTCCAGCGGCGTGCCGCAGAGGAAGTAGGCGGGGCAATAGGGCACTTGCTCGGATGGCGGCACGCCGATCGCCTGCAGGTTCTCCTCCTGGTTCACCAGATGCAGCAGCGCCTGGCGTGCGCGCGGATCGTTGAAGGGCGGGATGTGGTGGTTCGGCCGCAACCAGACCATGGAGCCCACAGGGTTCAGCGCGAAGGTGCGGATGTTGCGGTTGCGCTGAAGCACCGGCATCACGTCCGGGGAAGGCTGCTCGATGAAGTCGATCTCACCCGATTGCAGCGCGGCGGCTTGCGTCGCTGGGTCGGAGATGCCGAGCCATTCTACGCGTTCGAGCATCACCACCTTGCCGCCGGCCAGCCCATCCGCCGGTTCGCTGCGCGGGCGATAGGCGGGGTTACGGACATAGACGGCGCGCTCACCGGGCAGGAAGTCCTGCGCTCGGAAGATGAAGGGGCCCGACCCCGTCGCATCGGTGATCGAGGTGTTCGCTGGCGTATTCGCGATGCGCTCCGGCATGATGAACAGCGCGCTCGCGGTCGAACGCGCCAGCGCTTCCGTCACGAGACCGAAGGGGCGGGACAGGCGCAGGGTGAACGTCCGGTCGTCCACCACATCCAGTGCGGCGGTGGCGGCGAGCAGCGCGCGGCCGGCGATGTCGCGTTGGCCCCAACGGCGGATCGATGCGACGGCATCGGCCGCGCGCACTGGTTGGCCGTCATGGAAGGCGAGGCCCTCGCGCAAGGCGAAGCGGTGCGTCATGCCATCGGCCGAAGCCTCGTGGCTCTCGACCATCTGCGGCCGCGCGACGCTCTGGCTGTCGAGGCCGAACAACTGGTCATAGACCAGGAAGCCATGGTTGCGGACGATGGCCGAGGTCGAGACGACCGGATCGAGGCTCGGCAGCGGGCTGACCAGCACGATGCGGAGGTTGCCGGAGGGCGCGGGTTGCTGCGCCTCGGCGGCCTGCTGGAAGCCGAGCAGCGCGACGGCTGCCGCCATGAGTGTTGTGCGGAAACTGGCCAATTCTGCCTCCCATTCGCGCGAGCACAGCCATCATGCCAGCCCCGCCCGACTTGTCCAAGGCACGCCCTGGACGTCGCGCGCGCAGCGGCCTTGAATGCGGCGATGACGCCGAAGGGACCGGCATGACCTTTTCTCTGCTTGGACGGTGTGCGCGAACGGGGCAGTTCGGTGCGGCGGTGACGACATCTTCGATCGCGGTCGGCACCCGCGTGCCGTTCCTGGCTGCCGGGCTCGGCGGCGTATTGACGCAGCACCGCACCGATCCGCGGCTCGGGCCGCGCGGGCTCGACCTGTTGCGGTCGGGCTGCTCGGCGGCGGAGACGGTGGCGGCGCTGGTGGCCTCCACCCCCGACCATCGCTGGCGGCAGATCGCGGTGATGGATGCGCAGGGACGGACCGCGCATTTCGACGGGGAACGGGTGAAGCCTTCGCGCAGCGTGTCGCATGGCAAGGATGTCGTCGCGCTGGGCAATATCCTGGCAACCGAAGGCGTGGCCGTTGCGATGGCCGAAGCCTTCCTGGCCAGCGCCGAGCAACCGCTCGCCGAACGCCTGGTGCGCGCGCTGGAGGCCGGGGAGGCCGCGGGTGGCGAGCACGGCGACGTAACCTCCGCCAGCCTGACGGTGGTGGACCGCGAGTGCTTCCCTTATGTCGATCTGCGAATCGACAAGGCGGAGGGTCCGATCCCGAAGCTGCGCGCGCTGTGGGAGGAATACGCCCCGCTCGCCGACGGCTTCGTGAAGCGGGCGATCGATCCCGAGGACGCGCCGATCATCTGATGGATCCGCTGTTCGACCCCGCTGATTTCCGCATCCCGCCCGGCGTCGCGCATGTCTGCGCGGCGGGCGAGACGCCGTTCCTGCGTCGCCACGATGCAGCCTTCGCGGCCTATGCCGAGGACAAGTCGGTCGGCTCCCCCGGCCGCGCGCGGCAGGAGGAGCGGATGGCCTCCGCACGGCTACGAGCCGCGCGGCTGTTCGGCGTGGAGGCCGGCGATATCGGCTTCGTCTCCTCGGTCGCCGAGGGCGTCTCGATGATTGTCGAGAGCATCGGCTGGCGGGATGGCGATGAGGTGCTGGTCGATCCCGACGAATATCCCTCCGTCGCGGCGCCGCTCGCGCAGTGGGGCGTGACGCTGCGCTTCGCGCCGATGCTGGAACCGGCCACCGTTGCCGCGGCCGTGACGCCGCGCACGCGCATGATCGCGGTCAGCGCTGTTTCCTTCCTTACCGCAGCCCGATACGACCTGGTCGCGCTGCGCGCGGCGGCGGATCGGGTTGGCGCGCTGCTGGTGGTGGATTTCACGCAAGGCGCGGGCTGGATGCCGATCGACGCGTCCGTCGCCGATTTCGCGTTTTCTGCCACCTACAAGTGGCTGCTAGGGACGACAGGCACGGCGATCGGGTTCTGGAACCGTGCGCGGCAGCCAGGCTGGGCGCCCGGCACCGCGGGGTGGCATTCGATCGCATCCATGGGTCGGCCGGATTGGTCGCGTGCGCCGGAACTGCTGCCCGACGCCGGCCGCTTCACGCGTGGCAATCCCGCGCATCTCGGGCTCTATGTGCTGGATGGTGCGCTCGACTACCTGGAGCATTTCGGAACGCCCGCGATCGAGCGTCATGTGCAGGCGCTGACGGTTGCCATGCTGGCGCGGCTGGCCGAAGCCGGCATTCCGTCCACCACGCCGTCCGACCCGCGCCACCATGGCGCGAGCGTCTGCGTGCAGTCGCCGCAGGCCGCGGCGATCGTCGCCGGGATGGAACGCCGTGGCGTGCTGGCCTGGAACGGGCGCGGCCGGGTCCGCGTGTCCTTCCATGGCTACAACGGGACCGAGGACATGGCGCGCGCCTCCGATGCGCTGATCGCCGAATGGCGCGCCGCGACGAACACCTAGGAGGAAACGCCACATGCGCATGAAGGCCGCCGTCCTGTTCGAACAGGGGCTTCCCCGGCCCTACGCCAAATCCCTGCCGATGGTGGTCGAGGAGGTCGAGCTCGATCCGCCGGGACCGGGCGAATTGCTGATCGAGGTCGCGGCGGCTGGCCTGTGCCATTCCGACCTGTCCACCATCGAGAACCAGCGCCCGCGCCCGCTGCCCATCGTCATCGGGCATGAGGGCGCGGGCATCGTGCGTGAAGTCGGGCCCGGCGTGACGGACCTCAAGGAGGGCGACCACGTCGTCACCGTCTTCGCGCCGTCCTGCGGCAATTGCCGATACTGCGTGCGGGGGCGGCCGAACATCTGCCCGACCGGCAACGTCTTCCGCGCGGCGGGACAATTGCCGACCGGCACGCGGCGGCTGAAGCGGCTGGACGGCACGCCGATCAATCACAACTCCGGTCTGTCGCTCTATGCGCAGTATGCGGTGGTGGCGCGGCGCTCGGCGGTGAAGATCGGCAAGGACATCCCGCTGGACGATGCGGCGATCTTCGGATGCGCGGTGATGACCGGCGCGGGCGCGGTGCTGAACACCGCGGGCCTGCAGGCCGGCGAGGCGGTCGCCGTGGTCGGGCTCGGCGGCGTCGGCATGAATGCGTTGTTCGGTGCCGTCGCGGCAGGGGCTGAGCGCATCGTCGCCATCGACACCAACCCGCAGAAGCTGGAACTCGCGAAGCAATGGGGTGCGACCGACGTCTTCCTCGCCGGCAACGAGGATTGCGCGGCGCAGGTGCGCGAGGCGACGGATGGCGGCCTCGACACCGTTATCGAGACGGCGGGGTCCATCCCGGCCATGCAACTCGCCATCGCCATCACCGCGCGCGGCGGCGAGACGATCAGCGCCGGGCTGCCCAACATCAACGCGCAGGTGTCGTACCTGCACGCCTCCATGGTCAGCGAGGAACGCTCGATCCGCGGGTCCTACATGGGGTCCTGCGTGCCGGAACGCGACCTGCCGCGGCTGCTTGGCCTGTATCGGCGCGGCAAGCTGCCGGTGGACAAGCTGAAGACCAGCCACATCACGTTCGACCAGATCAACGAAGGCTTCGACCTGCTCTCCGATGGCAGCGTCCTGCGCCAGATGCTGCGGCCGAACGCCTGATTCGCTGACTGCCCGCTGCATGGGCGGCAATTGCCCATGCGGCGTGCAATGCGCCCTGCCTTGCAACATCGCCGCGCCATGGCAGGGTGGCGGCGATGTCTTTGCCCGTCGTTGCAGTCGTCACCCATCAACGCTCGCGGGGCGGTGCCGCCCTGCGTTTCGCGGTGGCGCGTGGTGCGACGCGGCTGATCGACCTGCACCAGGCCGCACCGATGCGGATCCTGTTCCCCGATCCCGAGCCGGGGGAGCCGCCACTCGCTGCGCTGGTGAACACGGCGGGCGGGCTGGCGGGCGGGGATTCGGTGACGGTGGATGTGGCGCTGGATGCCGGTGCACATGCCGTGGTCAGTACGCCGGCGGCCGAGAAGATCTATCGCAGCCTGGGTGCGGAAACCTGCATCGCGACGCAGCTCGATATCGCCGCCGGTGCGACGCTGGAATGGCTGCCGCAGGAGACGATTCTGTTCGACGGCGCGCGGCTGGCTCGGCGGCTGGATGTGGACGTCGCGCCGGATGCGACGCTGTTGCTGTCCGAGATGCTCGTCTTCGGCCGCCACGCGCGTGGTGAGGCGCTGCGCGAGGGCAGCCTGGCCGATATCTGGCGGGTCAGTCGCGGCGGGGCGCTGCTGTGGGCGGATGGCCTGGCGTTGGGGCAAGGGATGCGGGCGCGTTTGGATGACCGCTTCGGCTTCGCCGCTGCGCAGGCCTGCGCGACGCTGCTGGTGGTGTCGCACGCGCCGCTGACCGAGGCGCGCGACGCAGCGCGGGAGGCCGGCATCGCTGCCACGCTGCCGCGGCCCGGTGTGCTGCTGCTGCGCTGGCTGGGCGGTGCGGCGGCGGTCCGCGACGGGGTGGCCGATGGTATTCGCCTGCTGCGATCGCGGGTGCTGGGGGCGGCGCCGGTCCTGCCGCGGGTGTGGACGTGTTGAACCGGGCCTGGCCATGATGGCGCGCGTCTTGCTGCGCGTCGCGCGCCTTGCTGCGTGTCGTGGCGGCCGGCGGAGGAGCGCAAACGGATGAACCTGACGCCTCGGGAAAAGGACAAACTGCTGGTGGCGATGGCGGCGATCGTCGCGCGCCGCCGGCTCGATCGCGGGTTGAAGATGAACTTCCCCGAGGCGGTGGCGCTGATCACCGATTTCGTGGTGGAAGGCGCGCGCGACGGGCGCAGCGTGGCCGAGCTGATGCGCGATGGCGCGAAGGTCCTGACGCGCGACCAGGTGATGGAGGGCATCGCCGAGATGGTCGCCGAGATCCAGGTCGAGGCCACCTTCCCGGATGGCACCAAGCTGGTGACGGTGCATGAACCGATCCGCGACGCGGTTCCGGTGAGGGCGAAGCCGGGCGCGAAGAAGCCTGCGTCACGTGTCGCCGCGAAGGCCGGGCCGGCGGTGAAGAAGAAGCCCACTGCCAGGACGACGAAACCCAAGGCGAAGCCGAAGGGAGCCCGCCGATGATCCCGGGCGAGATCCTCCCCGCCGCCGGGGATATCGAACTCAACGCCGGCCGTGCCGCCATCGAGATCGAGGTGGCGAACACGGGAGACCGCCCGGTGCAGGTGGGCAGCCACTACCACTTCGCCGAGACCAACCCGTTGCTGCGCTTCGACCGTAACGCGGCGCGCGGCAAGCGGCTCGACATCGCCGCCGGCACCGCGGTGCGCTTCGAACCGGGCCAGACGCGCCGCGTGCGGCTGGTGGATTTCGCCGGCACCCGCACCGTGCACGGCTTTCGCGGCGAAACGGAAGGAGCGCTCTGAGCATGGCGACACGCATCTCCCGCGCCGCCTATGCCGGCATGTATGGCCCGACGACTGGCGACCGCGTGCGGCTGGCGGATACCGACATCGTCATCGAGGTGGAGCGCGACCTCACCACCTATGGCGAGGAGGTGAAGTTCGGCGGCGGCAAGGTCATCCGCGACGGCATGGGCCAGTCGCAGGTGACGCGCGCGGATGGCGCGATGGACACCGTCATTACCAATGCGCTGATCCTCGATGCCGTGACCGGCATCGTGAAGGCGGATGTGGGGCTGAGGGACGGGCGCATCGCGGCGATCGGCAAGGCGGGTAACCCGGATACGCAGCCGGGCGTCACCATCATCATCGGCCCGGGCACGGAGATCATCGCCGGCGAGGGCAAGATCCTCACCGCCGGCGGTATCGATCCACACATCCACTTCATCTGCCCGCAGCAGATCGAGGAGGCGCTGGCATCCGGCGTCACCTCGATGTTCGGCGGCGGGACCGGGCCGGCGCATGGCACGCTCGCCACCACCTGCACGCCGGGGCCATGGCACCTCGCGCGCATGTTGCAGGCGGCGGAATCCTTCCCGATGAATCTCGGCTTCCTCGGCAAGGGGAATGCCGCGCTGCCGGCCGCGCTGGAGGAACAGATCAAGGCCGGTGCCTGCGGCCTGAAGCTGCACGAGGATTGGGGCACCACGCCCAAGGCGATCGACACCTGCCTGTCGGTGGCCGATGCGATGGACATACAGGTCGCGATCCATACCGACACGCTGAACGAATCCGGCTTCGTCGAGGAGACGATCAAGGCGATCCGCGGCCGCGTCGTTCAGGCCTTCCACACCGAAGGCGCGGGTGGCGGGCATGCGCCGGACATCCTGCGGCTGGTCGGCGAAGCCTGCATCCTGCCGTCCAGCACCAACCCGACCATGCCCTATACGGTGAACACGGTGGATGAGCATCTCGACATGCTCATGGTCTGCCATCACCTCGACCCGCATATCGCCGAAGATGTCGCCTTCGCCGAATCCCGCATCCGCAAGGAGACGATCGCGGCCGAGGACATCCTGCACGACATCGGCGCGATTTCGATGATGTCCTCCGACAGCCAGGCGATGGGCCGTGTCGGGGAGGTCATCATCCGTACCTGGCAGACCGCCCACAAGATGAAGGTCCAGCGCGGCCGGCTGCCGGAGGAGAAGGGCGACAACGACAATCGTCGCGCGCTGCGCTACGTCGCGAAATACACGATCAATCCGGCGATCAGCCAGGGCGTTGCCGATCACGTCGGCAGCATCGAGACCGGCAAGCTCGCCGATCTCGTGCTGTGGTCGCCGGCCTTCTTCGGCGTGAAGCCGGAGATGGTGCTGAAGGGCGGGGCTATCGCCATGTCGCTGATGGGCGACCCGAACGCCTCCATCCCGACACCGCAGCCGGTGCACTACCGCCCGATGTTCGGCGCCTTCGGCAAGGCACGCACCGCAACGGCGCTCACCTTCGTCTCCCAGGCCGCGCTGGAAGCCGATATCGGCGGGCAGATCGGGCTGAGCCGGCCGCTCGCCGCCGTGCGGAACTGCCGCGGCGGCATTTCAAAGCGGTCCATGCTCCACAATGACGCGCTGCCACGCATCGAGGTTGATGCGGAGACATACGAAGTGCGCGCGGACGGCGTGTTGCTGGTCTGCGAACCAGCCAAGGTGCTGCCGATGGCGCAGCGTTACTTCCTGTTTTGAGGCTGACGATGGACCAGGAGAACATTCCCCGCGCAACGACCGTCCATCGTGTCGGCGATTGGCCGGAAGCGGAGGCACGCGACGCCGTGCTGGTGGATTTCGATGATCGCTTCCGTCGCAGGAAGCTCTACACGGGGCAGGGTGGGCTCGCCTTCCTGCTCGATCTTCCCGAGGCGACGGTGCTGCGGGAGGGTGACGGGCTGGCGCTGGCGACCGGCGGCTATGTGCGGGTGAAGGCGGCGCCGGAGCCGCTGGTCGAGATCACGGCGACGAACCATGAGCATTTCGCGCGCCTCGCCTGGCATCTCGGCAACCGCCATTTGCCGACGCAGATCGACGGCGAGCGCCTGCTGATCCGCGATGATCATGTTATCGTCCACATGCTGGAAGGGTTGGGGGCGACGGTCCGCAAGGTGGACGCGCCCTTCGATCCGGAAGGCGGGGCCTATGGCGAGCACAACCACAACCCGGGCCATAGGCACCAGCACCACCACCACGATCACGGCGACCACCACCATCACCACGACCACGAACACTGCGACCACCAGCACTGAGGCGCTTTACCGGCTGCTGGCCTGGCTTTCGCCGGCCTATCCGGTCGGCGCCTATACCTACAGCCATGGGCTGGAGACGGCGGTGGAGGACGGCGCAGTGCGCGACCGCGCCGATCTCGTCGCTTACGTCGCCGCGGCGCTACGGGACGGGGCAGGGCGCGTCGATGGGGCACTGCTGGCGGCCGCGCACCGCGCCATGGCGGCGGGCAGGCCGCGCGTTCTGGATAGGGTGGCGGAACTCGGCGCCGCCTGGCGCGGCACGGCGGAAACCGCGCTGGAGGCCGAGGCACAGGGCACGGCCTTCCTGTCGGTCACGCTTGCCGCCTGGCCGGAACCGCGGCTGGCCGCCTTCGCCGCACGGCATCCGCGCCGGATCGTCCATGCCGTCGCCTTCGGTGCGGCGGCGGCGGCGCATGGCGTCGGGTTGCGGGACGCGGCCTTCGGCTATCTCTCGGCTTTTGCGGCCAACCTGGTCTCGGCCGGGGTAAGGCTGGTGCCGCTCGGTCAAACGGACGGGCAGATGGCGACGGCGGCGCTGCTGTCGGTGGTCGCTGCGGCGGCGGATGCCGCCCTGGCTGCCGATCTCGAGCGGCTCGGCACGGCAAGCCCGGCGCTCGACCTGTTCTCGATCAGACACGAAACCCAGTACACAAGGCTATTCAGGTCATGAGCGCTTCGGATTCCGGCCGGCCGATTCAGACCTCCGCGCGCGAGGCGCGCTCCGGTCATCGGACGGCCAATGGCCCCTTCCGCGTTGGCATCGGCGGCCCCGTCGGCTCCGGCAAGACCGCGCTGACCGAGCGCCTGTGCAAGCATCTGCGCGACCGTCACGACATCGCGGTCATCACCAACGACATCTATACCAAGGAGGATGCGGAATTCCTCACCCGCGCCGGCGCGCTGGACCCCGCGCGCATCGCCGGTGTCGAGACCGGCGGCTGCCCGCACACGGCGATCCGCGAGGATGCCTCGATCAACCTGGCCGCCGTGCACGACATGACCGAGAAATTCCCCGGCCTCGAAGTGCTGTTCATCGAAAGCGGCGGGGATAACCTCGCCGCCACTTTCAGCCCGGAACTGGCTGACCTGACCATCTACGTCATCGACGTCAGCGCGGGAGACAAGATCCCGCGCAAGGGCGGGCCGGGCATCACGCGGTCAGACCTACTGGTGATCAACAAGATCGACCTCGCGCCGCTGGTCGGCGCGGATCTGTCGGTGATGGACCGCGACGCGCGCAGGATGCGTGGCGCGCGGCCCTTTGTCTTCACCAATCTCAAGGACAACAAAGGCGTTGCCGAGATCGCAGATTTCGTCCTTCGCCAGGGGGGAATCGCGGCATGAGCGTGCAACGCCGCCATGCCGTGATCATCGGCATGGGCCTGATGGGCTGCGATATCGCGGCGATCTTCCTCGCCGGCGGCTGGCGCGTCACCGCGGTGGAGCCCAACGCGGGGCATTGGCCGCAGGCCGAGGCGCGCGTGCGGGCCTCCATCGGACAACTTGATGGCGATGTCGCCGAAGCCGCGCATCTGACGCTCCTGGCCTCGGCCGAGGCGCCCGACTACACCTCCGCCGAGATCGTCGTCGAGGCGATCCCGGAGAAGCTCGCGCTGAAGCAGGCGCTGTTCGCGCAGCTCGACACGCTGGTGCCGCCGGACATCGCGGTTGTCTCGAACGCGTCCGGTTACCGCATCACCGACATCGCCGGGCATATCGCGACGCGCGCGCGATGCGCCAACCTGCACTTCTTCCTGCCGGCGCATCTGGTGCCGGGCGTGGAGGTCGTGCAGGGCGAGCACACCGACCCCGCCATCTGCGATGCGGTCGCCGCCATCATGGATGGGCTCGGCCGTAAGGTGATCCGGGTGGCGAGGGACGTTCCGGGCTTCCTTGCCAACCGCATCCAGCATGCGCTGATGCGGGAAGCCTTCTCGGTGATCGACCAGGGCCTGGCCTCGGCCGAGGATGTGGACAACGCCGTGCGCTATTGCTTCGGCTTCCGCTACCTCGCCGCCGGGCCGATCACGCAGAAGGAACTGGCGGGACTGGAGACACAGTTGGAAGCGGGCAGAACCATCTACCCCTCGCTCTGCAACAGCCCTGATCCCAGCCCGACGCTGGCGCGGCTGGTGGCGGAGAACCGGCTCGGCCCCAAGACCGGCCGGGGGTTCCGGGACTGGCCGGCGGATGTGACGGCCAAGGAACGGGCGCGATACGAACGCGCCCTGCTCGCGGCCGTGCGCATCCTGCGCGAAGAAGATTGACGGGCGGGCGGCGCCGCTTCCACCGTCCGCCCTGACGAGGGAGGAAACACCATGGCGGACCCGATCCCCTATCGGCCAGTCGAGGCAGGCAGCCAGCCACCGCTCGACCTGCCGAGCTACCTGAGCACCGGCAAGCGGCATCCTGATGCCGCGCCGATCCGTATCCCGACCACGCTGACCGAAGCCTCCGCGCCCCGTTTCGCGACGCCGTGGTATGCACCGCATGCCGACCTTTCGATCGTGGACGGCAAGACTGCGATGGGCGAGCGCATCATCGTCGCAGGCCGCGTGACAGACGAGAACGGCCGCCCGGTTCCCCGGGCCATGGTCGAGGTCTGGCAGGCCAATGCCTCCGGCCGCTACCACCATGCGCGGGACCAGCACGATGTGCCGCTTGACCCGAATTTCCTCGGGCGAGGACGGGTCTTCACCGATGAGGACGGGACCTATCGCTTCACCACCATCAAGCCCGGCGCCTATCCCTGGCGCAATCCGGGGCCGGGCTGGCGCCCGCAGCACATCCATTTCGGGCTGCACGGCAATGGCTTCGCGCAGCGCATGATCACGCAGATGTATTTCCCCGGCGACCCGCTGCTCGCCCTCGACGCGGTGTTCCAGGGGGGCGGCGACGCGGCGGCGCGCAATCGCCTGGTCTCGGTTCTGGACCCCGACCTGATGCAGCCCGACTGGGCGCTCGGCTACCGCTTCGACATTGTCCTGCGCGGCCGCGCGGCCACCCCCTTCGAGAATGCCTGACATGACGCATGCGACGGCAAGCCAGACCGCCGGCCCCTTCTGGCATATGATCGACTTTCCGGAATGGGCCGATCTGCTCCGCGTGGATGGACCCAATGCCGGGGCGACGGGGCAGCGCATCATCCTGACCGGGAGCATCACCGACGGCGCCGGCGCCGCGGTGGCCGATGCGATGGTCGAGATCTGGCAGGCCGATGCGGATGGCCGCTATGATTCCGACTTCCATGGCTTCGGCCGCTGCGCCACTGATGCCGCCGGCACTTTTCGCTTTGCGACAGTGAAGCCGGGCGCGGTGCCGGGGCGGGGCAACAGCACCCAGGCCCCGCACATCGTCATTGCCATCTTCGCCCGCGGGCTGATGGCTGGGGTGACGACGCGCGCCTATTTCGCCGGCGACCCATTGCTGGCCGAGGACCCCGTCCTTGCCCTGGTGCCGCAGGCGCGCCGCGGTACGCTCGTCGCGCGCGAGGAAGCGGCCGGCACCTGGCGTCTCGACATCCGCCTGCAGGGCGAGGGGGAGACGGTATTCCTCGAGGCCTGAGCACGCTGCATTGCAACAAGAATCACCGCATTGCCGATACATGCGCCTTGGGGCAGCATTGCCCCAAGCCGTTGAACGGCAGGGAGTGACCAACAGGAATGCCTATGGCAGTTGAGCGGCGGCCCGTTGCCGGTCGCAGTTTTGCGGATCATCAGGGAAGCAGCGTTTCCTTCCTCGCCAGACGGCATCCAGCCCAAGGGAGGCAGCGCGCGTGAAGCCGACGGACATCGCGTCCCCGGACTATTTCCACAAGGTCGTCGATTGCCAATGGGCCTGCCCGGCCCATACGCCGGTGCCGGAATACATCCGGATGATCGCGGCGGGGCGTTACGCCGACGCCTATATGGTCAACTGGCAGTCCAACGTCTTCCCCGGAATCCTCGGCCGCACCTGCGACCGCCCCTGTGAGCCCGCCTGCCGGCGCGGCCGGGTGGAGGAGGAACCGGTCGCGATCTGCCGCCTCAAGCGCGTCGCCGCCGACAACAAGGGCGATGTCAGCCATCGCATGCCGCCGATCCCCGAGCAGCGGAACGGAAAGCGCATCGCCTGCATCGGCGCCGGCCCGGCGAGCCTGACCGTCGCGCGCGACCTCGCCCCGCTGGGCTATGAGGTCCACGTCTTCGACGGCGCGGCGAAGGCCGGCGGCTTCATCCGCCAGCAAATCCCACGCTTCCGCCTGCCAGAGGAAGTGATCGACGAGGAATGCGGCTACATCCTCGATCGCGGCGGCGTGGTTAGCCACATGAACCGG
The DNA here is from genome assembly GCF_057586215.1 of Roseomonas sp. SRI_022. NCBI lineage: Bacteria > Pseudomonadati > Pseudomonadota > Alphaproteobacteria > Acetobacterales > Roseomonadaceae > Roseomonas > Roseomonas sp. SRI_022. The sequence continues at coordinate 165,945 of NZ_JBYCZL010000006.1, read as the reverse complement.
CGCGTGGACAGCCTGAAGGGGCTGTTGGCCGAAAGCTATGACGCGGTCTTCGTCGGGTCCGGTGCGCCGCGCGGGCGGGAGCTCGATGTGCCCGGCCGCCAGGAAGCGGCGGCGAACATCCACCTCGGCATCGACTGGCTCGCTTCGGTGTCCTTCGGGCACGTGACGTCGATCGGCAAGCGCGTGATCGTGCTTGGCGGCGGCAACACGGCGATGGATTGCTGCCGTTCGGCGCGTCGCCTTGGTGGCGATGACGTGAAGGTCGTCGTGCGGTCGGGCTTCGAGGAGATGAAGGCCTCCCCCTGGGAGAAGGAGGACGCGATGCATGAAGGCATCCCGATCCTCAACTTCCTGGTGCCGAAGGAAGTGCTGCACGACAATGGCCGCCTGACCGGCATGGTCTTCGAGAAGGTGGCCGCGCAATACGACGAGAAGGGCCGCCGCAGCCTGAAGCCGACCGGCGAGCCGGACGTCACCATCGAATGCGACGACGTGCTGGTGGCGATCGGGCAGGAGAATGCCTTTCCCTGGATCGAACGCGACGCTGGCGTCGAATTCGATCGCTGGGGCCTGCCGAAGCTGAACGAAGCCTCGCTGCAATCGACGTTGCCGCAGGTCTTCTTCGGCGGCGATGCGGCCTTCGGCCCGAAGAACATCATCTGGGCCGTGGCGCATGGCCACGACGCGGCGGTGTCGATCGACCTGTTCTGCCGTGGCGAGGATGTGGCGAACCGCCCGCCGCCGGAGACGCGCATCGCCAGCCAGAAGATGGGCATCCACGAATGGGCCTATGACAACGAGGTCTCGCTCGATCTGCGCTTCAAGGTGCCGCATCTGCCGACCGAGAAATCGCTGCGCGACATCACTGCGGAGGTCGAACTCGGCTTCGATCGGGAGATGGCGTATCACGAGACGCAGCGCTGCCTGAACTGCGACGTGCAGACCGTCTTCACGGCGAAGCTCTGCATCGAATGCGATGCCTGCGTCGACATCTGCCCGACGGATTGCATCACCTTCACCGAGAATGGCGAGGAGGATGATCTCCGCACGCGCCTCAAGGCGCCGGCGGTGAACACCTATCAGGATCTCTACGTTCAGGATGGCCTGAAGACGGGCCGTGTCATGGTCAAGGACGAGGACGTCTGCCTGCACTGCGGCATGTGCGCCGAGCGCTGCCCGACCGGTGCCTGGGACATGCAGAAGTTCCTGCTCGAGACCGCGAAGCCGAAGGCGCACGCATGCCACAGCCGATAACCGCGACGAACGACTTCGTCGTCAAATTCGCGAACGTCAACGGGTCGGGTTCCGCCTCCGCCAACGGGCTCTTCGCGAAATCCATCATGCGCATGGGCGTGCCCATCGCGTCGCGCAACATCTTCCCCTCGAACATCCAGGGCCTGCCGACCTGGTTCGAGGTGCGCGTCTCCGAGGCTGGCCACATGGGCCGGCGCGGCGGCGTGGACATGATGGTCGCGATGAACCCGCAGACCTGGGACCGTGACGTCGCCGAGATCGAGCCCGGCGGCTACCTGTTTTATGATTCGACGCGGCCGATGCCAAAGTCGAAGTTCCGCGACGACATCACGGTGATCGGCTGCCCGCTGACCGAGATCACCAACAACGCCTATTCCGACCCGCGGCAGCGGCAGTTGTTCAAGAACATCGTCTATCTCGGCGCGTTGTCGGCGCTGCTCGACATGGATGTGGAGGCGGTGAAGGCCTCCATCGCGGCGCAGTTCAAGGGCAAGGAGAAACTCGTCCCGGCGAACTACGCGGCGTTGGAGATGGGTCGCGACTGGGCGCAGGCGAACCTGCAATGCCCGATCGGGCTGACGCTGAAGCACGCCGACAAGGTGGGCGACCGCATCTTCATCGATGGCAACGGCGCAGCGGGGCTCGGCGCGGTCTATGGCGGGGCGACGGTCTGCGCCTGGTATCCGATCACGCCCTCCACCTCACTGGCCGAAGCCTTCGAGAAGTACTGCACCCGCCTGCGCAAGGACCCCGGGACCGGGGAGAAGCGCTACGCCATCGTGCAGGCGGAGGATGAGCTTGCGTCGATCGGCATGGTGATCGGTGCGGCCTGGAACGGTGCGCGCGCCTTCACCGCAACCTCCGGTCCCGGCGTGTCGCTGATGCAGGAATTCCTCGGCCTCGCCTATTTCGCCGAGATCCCCGCCGTGTTGTTCGACGTGCAGCGTGCGGGACCGTCCACTGGCATGCCGACGCGCACGCAGCAATCGGACCTGCTCTCCGCGGCCTATGCCAGCCATGGCGACACCAAGCACGTCATGCTGCTGCCTGAAGACCCGAGCGAGTGCTTCACCTTCGGTGCGGATGCCTTCGACCTCGCCGACAGGCTACAGACGCCGATCTTCGTCATGCTCGACCTCGACATCGGCATGAATGACTGGCTGTGCGAGCCCTTCACCTGGGACCCGAACCGCAAGATGGATCGCGGCAAGGTGCTGACCGCCGCGGATCTCGACATGGTGGCAGGCTTCGGGCGGTATCGCGACGTGGATGGGGACGGCATTCCCTACCGCACCTGGCCGGGCACGCATCCGGAGAAGGGGGCGTTCTTCACGCGCGGCACCTCGCGCGACCGGGAAGCGCGCTACACCGAGGATGGCGGCCCCTATGTCGATAACATGCAACGGCTGCTGAAGAAGTTCCACACGGCGAAGTCGCTCGTGCCGCGCCCCGTCACCCGCGCCGCGAAGGAAAAGGCGCGCGACGGTGTCATCTACTACGGCTCGACCTCCGCCGCGATGAAGGAGGCGCTGTCGGCGCTCGAAGCCCAGGGCGTGCATCTCGACGCCATGCGCATCCGCGCCTTTCCCTTCCACCAGGATGTGGCCGATTTCATCGCCGCCCATGACCGCGTCTTCGTCGTGGAGCAGAACCGCGACGCGCAGCTGCGTACGCTGCTGGTGAACGAGGAAGAGATCGATCCGGCGAAGCTGGTGCCGGTGCTGCACTACGACGGCACACCGATCACCGCCCGCTTCATCCAGGCCGCCATCGCCGATCGTGCGTCCTCGGCCAATGTCCTGCCCTTCCGCAAGGCCACGCCATGAGCTTCCTGCCAAAGCCCAAGCTGCACCATCCGATGCTGCCGACCAATGCGGTCGGGCTGACGCGGCGCGAATATGAAGGTGCGATCAGCACGCTCTGCGCCGGCTGCGGACATGATTCGATCAGCGCGGCGATCATCCAGGCCTGCTTCAACCTGGCCATCCCGCCGCATCGCATCGCCAAGCTGTCGGGGATCGGCTGTTCGTCCAAGACGCCGACCTACTTCCTCGGCGCCGCGCATGGCTTCAATTCCGTGCATGGGCGCATGCCCTCGGTGCTGACCGGGGCGTACCTTGCCAACCGAGAGCTGATCTATCTCGGCGTGTCCGGCGATGGCGACAGCGCGTCGATCGGCTTCGGGCAGTTCGCGCATTCCATCCGCCGCGGCGTGAACATGACCTACATCGTCGAGAACAACGGCGTGTACGGGCTGACGAAGGGGCAGTTCTCCGCGACGTCCGACAAGGGGTCCGTCGCGAAGAAGGGCACGGTCAATTCCGACCAGCCGATCGACCTCGCCGCCATGGCCGTCCAGCTTGGCGCCACCTTCGTCGCGCGCTCCTTCTCGGGCGACAAGGACCAGCTCGTGCCGCTGATCGAGGCCGCGCTGCTGCACCAGGGTGCTGCCTTCATCGATGTCCTCAGCCCCTGCGTCGCCTTCAACAACCATCCGGGCAGCACGAAGTCCTACGACTATGTGCGCGAGCACAATGATGCGCTGAACCGCCTGGACGTGATGCTGCCGCGGCAGGAGATCACGGCGTCCTACGCGCCCGGCGCATTGACAGAGGTTGTGCAGCATGACGGCAGCATCCTGCGCCTGCGCAAGCTGCATGACGGGCACGACCCGACCGACCGCGCATCCGCCATGCACTACCTGATGGAACGCAAGGCGGCCGGCGAGATCGTCACCGGCCTGATCTACGTCGATCCGGAGCCCTCCGCCCTGCACGACAATCTCGGCACCGTCAGTGGGCCGCTGAATGCATTGAGCGATGCGGAACTCTGCCCTGGCGTGGATGCGCTGGCGAAGGTCAACGCCTCGCTGCGCTGATGGCGCGCCGGCCCGCCACCCTGTTCCAGGACCGGCGGGCCGCCGGGCAGCGTCTGGTGTCGCTGCTCGCAGATCTCCATCCGCGCGATCCCATCGTCTACGGCCTTCTGCGCGGTGGGGCGGCGGTTGCTGCCCCGATTGCCGAGGCGCTCGGCGCGCCGCTGATGCCTTTCCTGGTGCGCAAGCTTGGCGTGCCCTGGAACCCGGAACTGGCCTTCGGCGCGCTGGCCGAGGGCGCGCCCGAGCCCATCCTGAACCCCGCCGTCATCAGCGCCTGCGGGTTGACGGGCGCCCAGATCGCCGCGGTCCAGACGCAGGAGGAACAGGAGCTGCGCCGTCGCGCCGCGCTGTACCTGGCCGGGCTGCACCGCCCGGACCCGCGCGGGCGTACCGCTATCCTGGTGGATGACGGGCTGGCGACTGGTGCGAGCGCCCGCGCCGCGCTGCGATCCTTGCGTCATCAGGGCGCCGGGCCACTGATCCTCGCCGTTCCGGTGGCTCCCGCCGACAGTATCGCGGACCTCGCGGCCGATTGTGAGCGCATCATCTGCGCCGAGATTCACGACATCCCCTTCGGCATCGGCGCCTGCTACGCCGACTTTCATCAGTTGGAGGACACTGAGGTCCTCGCCCTGCTGCGCGCCAATCCCGGGAAGGAATCGCCATGACCGCCATGCCTGCCACCGGCCGCGCCCGAGCGGATCTCATGGCCGAACTCACCGCGCGCAAGGCCGGTGATCGCGACTGGCGCCGCGGCCGGCTCGCCGTCTATTTCTATTGGTTGGATGAGGAACTCGAACGCGTCCAGCAGGAGGCCTATCTCGCCTTCTGGACCGAGAACAATCTCGGCCAGCGCGCCTATCCCTCGCTGAAGTCGATCGAGGACGAGGTCATATCCATGGCCTTGTCGCTGCTCGGCGGCGGCGAGCGGGCAGGGGGCACCTTCACCTCCGGCGGGTCGGAGAGCATTTTCCTCGCCATGATGGCAGCGCGGAACAAGGCGCGCGCGCAGCGCGATGTCACGCGGCCGAACATCGTGTTACCAAACAGCGCGCATCTGACCTTCGATCGCGCGGCGGAGGCACTCGGCATGGAAGTGCGCCGCGTGCCGATCGGCCCCGACCTGCGCGCCGATGTCGATGCGATGGCCGCGCGGATGGATGCGGATACCGTCGCGATCGTCGGCTCCGCGCCGAACTACCCCTTCGGCACCTTCGACCCGATCGCGCGCCTCGCCGCACTGGCCGCGGACCGTGGCAGCTGGATGCATGTCGATGCCTGCGTAGGCGGCTTCCTCGCGCCTTACGTGCGACGCCTCGGGCATGCCGTGCCGGCCTTCGAACTCTCGGTGCCGGGCGTCACGTCACTGTCCGCCGATATCCACAAGCATGGCATGGCGCCGAAGGGGGCGTCGCTGCTGCTGGTCGCCGATGCGGCGGATCGCGAATGGCACAAATTCGAAAGCCGCGCCTGGCAGCGCGGGCCTTATGCCGCCTACACCACGCAGGGCACTCGGCCGGGCGGCGCGGTGGCGGCGGCCTGGGCGGCGATGAACTTCCTCGGCGATGAGGGCTATCTCCGCTGCGCGCGGCTGATCATGGAGGCCAAGGCCATCATGACCGCGGGCATCGGCGCCATTCCGGGCCTGGCCATCCTCGAACCCTCCGACCTCTGCATCTTCGTCTGGCGCGCCAGCGATCCGGCGCTGGATGTGGGCAAGGTCGCCGCTGCGCTCGATGCCGAGGGCTGGCTGGTCGGCCGTCAGCAGGAACCTGACGGCATCCACCTGCATCTGAACCCGATCCATCGGGAGGTCGCGGAAGACTACGTCGCCGCCGTCGCGCGCGCGGTCGAGGCGGCTCGCGGTGGCGCCACGCAGCGGATCGGCGCGAACGAACGCACCTACTGACCGCTACAGAAACTTCGCGACGACGTCGGTCGAGGACCTCTCCCCGATCGCGTCGAAATGCGCGTCGAGGAATGCTTCCGCCCGCGCCACGCCCAGTGCGCGCAGGTGATGCAGGAAGCCCATGCTCGCATTCATCTTGGAACTCGCATTGAAGGCAGCGAGTTCCTCCTCCGCATCGACGGTATGGATGAAGCAGCGCATGTAGCGATCCTTCGGCAGGTCGCCCTTGTCGATCAGGTCCGTCACGAAGCGGATCATCCGCATCTCGCGCATCAGGGAGGAATTGAAGGCCAGGGTGTTCATCCGATCCACGATGGCGCGGATGTCGCGCGGCACCTCGGGGATGTTGATCGGGTTCAACTGCACGATCAGGATATCCGGCGCGCCGCCCATATAGATCAGCGGGAAGATCGGCGGGTTGCCGCAATACCCGCCATCCCAGTAGTGCTGGCCTTCCACCTCCACGGTGTGATGCAGCAGCGGCACGCAGGCGGAAGCGAGCACCGCCGCCGCACTCATCTCCGCACGCTCGAAGACGCGGAGCCTTCCAGTCAGCACATTCGTCGCGCAGACGAACAGGGCAGGGCCCGGCGCGCCACGCAGGCGTGTGAAATCCACCACGGCCTCGAGATGCTCGCGCAACGGGTTCGCATTGGCCGGGTTCAGCTCATAGGGTGAGAACTGCCGCATCAGGATGTCGGCGAAGCGCCACAACGGCGAGAAATCCATGTTCCCCGCGCTGAACATCTGGTCGAACGGCGTCGGCTGGATCGGCGACATCCGCGCGATCTCGCCCACACCTTCCCAGAAGACATCAAGCCGCCGCCGCGCTTCCGCCGGCCCGCCGGTGATCAGCCCATCGGTCAGCACCGCAGCGTTCATCGCCCCGGCGCTGGTGCCGACCACGGCCTCGACCTCGATCCGGTCGTCGGCCAGCAGCCGGTCCAGCACACCCCAGGTGAAGGCGCCATGTGACCCGCCGCCCTGCAGCGCCAGCTTGATGCGCTTGCGGTTGCTCATTTGCTGTCGAGCCGCGTGACCGGCGACCAATCCGCCGGTGGACCATGCGGGTGCCGCGCGATGCGCTCGGCATAGGCCGCGACCAGCGGGTCCCTCGCCGGGTCGCCAGCCTCGCGCAGTGCTTCCCTTGCGCGGTCGAACTGCCCGGCGCGGAAGGCGCGGATCGCCTCGCCCCAGGCCGGCAGACGCGCAACCAGCGCGCGATCCGCGAGCAGCGGCGCCTCCTTCGGATCGGACGCGACGGACAGCCCGACCAGCTCATGCACCTCCAACGGATCTTGCGAGCCCTTGGCCAGCACCAGGTCCACCGGGCGGAACACGAAGCCGCTGCCTGCACCGATGCGCGTCGATTCCGAAACCAGGATCTGCGTCCCGTACATCTTGTTCATCCCCTCGAGCCGCGAGGCGAGGTTCACCATCGACCCGATCGCCGTATAGGCCATGCGGTCGGTCGAACCGACATTGCCGACCACCGCCTCGCCACTGTGCACACCGAAGCGCGTATGCAGTCGCGGCCAGCCGCGCGCGGCGAATTCCTCCTCCAGCCGCAGGGTCAAATGGCGGGCGTGCAGCGCGGCGCGGCAGCCATGCAGCGCATGTGCGAGGTCGCGCTTCGGCGCATTCCAGATCGCCATCACGGCGTCGCCGATATACTTGTCGATGGTCGCCTGGTGCTCCAGCAGGTCGTCGGTCAGCGCCTGGAAGTAGGTGGAGGTGATGGACATCAGCTCCTCCGGGTCCATGCGCTCGGCGATGGTGGTGAAGCCCTGCACGTCGGAGAACATCACCGTCAGCCGCCGGCGTTCCCCGCCGAGCTTCACCTCCGCGCCCTCGGCCATCAGCTTGCGCACCAGGTCACGCGGCACATAGACGCTGAACAGGCGCAGGGCGGATTTCATCCCGCCCATCGCCTCACCGAGCGCGGTCACCTCCGCTGCGCCGCCCTGCGTGATGACGGAGTCCGCGAGGTCGAGACGCCGGATCGACTCCGCCTCCCGGCCCAGCGCGCGCAGTGCCGCGGTGACGCGCAGCGCGACGAACCCGGCGCCGGCCACACCCGCCAGCAGCCCCACGCCTGCCAGTGCAACCGCGGTCGTCGGCACGCCGGTGCTCAGCGCCAGCGCGGCCAGCAGCAGCGCGGCGCTGATCGACACCACGGCCAGTAGCAGGACGAGCAGGGAAGTACCGCGCGACCGCGCCCTCATGCGTCGCTGCCTGCCCAGGCCAGCAAAGCGTCGGCATCGCCGGGGTCCATGGCGTCGAGTGCCGCCGCCGCATCCTCCATCGTCGCCCCCGGCAGCCTGAGCCGCCGCGCGACCCCAGCATAGGCAGAAAGCTGCGCTCCCCGCAGCGCGTCGAGGCCGAGCGCCTCTGCCGGTAGCGTCGCTGGCGGCATCAGTTGCAGCAACCCGACGCGGGCGGCATGTGTTGCCACGCCCTCGGCCGAGGGTTGCCCGGCCGCGGCCAGTTCACGCGCCAGGAGACGGCTCAGCCGCGGCCCGAGCACCGGCAGGCTGCTGCCGAACAGGTCCGCCTCGCGCGCCAGCCTGCCGGCGAGGTCGGGCGCTTCATCATCCTCCCACGGCCAGGTGGTGGCGAGCACGATGCGCCGCAGCGTCGCGATATCTTCGGGCGCCAAGCCCTCTGCTGACGCGATCGCGGCGGCCGCGTCGGCGGAGCGGCGTTCCAGCACCCCGCGCTCCGCATAGACCTGCCCGTCATGCAGCAGGTCATGCGCCGTCATCGCCGCCACGGCGAGCGCTGCCTGATGTGGCGTGAACAGCCCGAACCGCCGGGCGGCCCCGGCGAGCCATCCCATGGCGATCGCCGCCTCCGCCTGATGGTGGCGGTCGTGATAGGCGGGCTCCGTTCCGGGTGCGAAGTCCGCGCCGTGACGTTCCACCGCCTCGGCGATGGCGAGCGCTGTGCGCATGACAGGCGAGGGGGCCGGCGCGGCGCCGACCGCAGCCGCCAGCGCCAGCGCCACGGCTGCCGGCACATCCGGCACCCCGTCACGCCGCGCCAGCATCCAGTGTTCGGCCCGTCGCAGGGCCGCGCGCGAGAAACCCGCCCGCAGGGCCAGGTCCAGGACCTCGATGCTCGTCTCCGCCGCAGCGGCCATGGCTACCGTCGGAAGTGGGCCGGCATCCTAGACCGCGATTCGTCCGTCTTGGGAGACAGCGTTTGCAGGTTTCGGGTGATGCCGTCAGGCAGCCGCCGGCTTGGGCCCGAGGCCGAGCACCCCGCGCAGCCGACCAAGCATCTCCCGCGCCTTGTCGCCGAGCTCGTCATCCGGCCCCGCGACATGCTCCACGGCGGAGAGCGCCTTGCGCCGTTCCGCCGCCGAGGCCAGGAGCGTCGGCACCGCGGCCAACGCTTCCTCCCGCAGCAGCGTCACGATCACCGTCTGTTCGCGGATCATCGCCTGGCGCGCGGCCGGGCTCATCCCCGCGAAGGGTGGTTCGGTGGTCAGCAGCGTGTTCGACCGGGCGAGGCGGGAGCGCCGCACGCCGCCACGCGCATCGGCGAGCAGGATCATCATGCGGATCACGGCCTCGGCGTAGCCGCCGGCCTCGACGCGGCTGCGCGCCTCGTTGAGTTGCGCCGGTTCCACCGAGATCGACCTCCGCGCCGCCTCGGCTTCCTCGGCGCTTTCGTCGCCGGTGACGCCAGCGGCCGCGAGGCCGCCGAAGATGGCGTGGAAGGCGATCTCGCTCCAGGCGTCGCGCATGTCACGCCACGCGTCGATGCCGCGCTCCACGCCGTCGGCCCAGGCCTTCTCGGCCGCGAGGAAGGGGTTGCCCTTCTCGGCCGGCGTCCGGTGCTGCCGGGCGAGGCTCGCCATGGCGCGCACCGGCATCATCCATGGGTTCATGTCGCTGAACAGGTAGCGGCGCATGCGCATCGGGCTCGCCTGCCGGCGCGCCTCGGCCGAGGATTCATTGGCGAATTGCCGCACCACCGGGGAGACCAGCACGTCATAGAGGTTCTGGTTCATCTCCGAGATCTTGGCGACGGCTGGGAAGGCCTCGTTGCCGACCTCGCCGGAGATCGCGCGGATATCGGCGATCTTCCGCTCGACCAGTTCGACCTGCCATTCCTCATTGCTGCCGGTCCCGTCATGGCCGGTGATCTTCATCTCATAGAGGCCCGGAGCCACCGCCTCGATCATCTCGAGCGTGGTGGCGATCTCGGTGTGCTCCTTCTTGGCGATCGCGCCGGAGACGAAGATGCCGAGATGGCCGATCTGGTCGTGCAGCAGGTAGACGATGGTCTGGCCGAGCGACTTGATCTCCTGCTCGTCGCGATACACGTCGGCGATCCAGCGCAGCGCCTGGCCGACCGGGGTGATGTTGTCACCCGACGAGGCGAAGACGATGACCGGCGCCTTCACCTCGCGCATATTGAAGGTCTCGCCGCCGCCCGAGGCGATCTGCCCGGTCGAGAAGCGGTTGCCGATGAACAGGTTGTCGACGATCCAGCGGATCTCGTCGCGCGTCATCAGGAAGTAGCCGCCCCACCAGCGCTCGAATTCGAGGAAGCGGTCCGCCTCCGTATCGACCTTCGCATAGAGGTCGAAATACTTGCGAAACCAAGTGTTGCCCGGGGACAGGCTCTCGAAGTTGGAGACCAGCGAGGCGCCGTCGAACTTGCCGTTGCCGAGGTCGGCCATCAGCGAGGCCGGCCAGCCGCCACCGGCAAGGCCGCCGAGGTAGCGCATCGGGTTGCGCCCCTTCTCACCCGCCCAATAGGACAGCGGCGCACCGTTCAGCACCAGCGCGCCCACCGCGTCGGGTGCCGCGGCGCCAAGCATCATCGACGCCCAGCCACCCTGGCAATTGCCGATCACGACGGGCTTCGGGGCGGCGGGATGGTCGGCGGCGATGCGGGAGAGAAAGGCGGCCTCCGCCGCCGTCACGTCGAGGATCGTCTGCCCCTTCTCCGGCTCACGGTAGAAGATGACAAAATAGACTGGGTGGCCGCGGCGCAGCGCGACGCCGACCTGGCTGTCGGACTTGAAGCCGCCGATGCCGGCACCGTGGCCGGCGCGCGGGTCGATGATGACGAAGGGACGCAGCTTGGGGTCAGGCTTCGGATAGCCTTCCGGCGGCGTGATGCGCACCAGCGCGTAGTTCACCGGCCGGGTCAGGCTGCGGCCGTCGACCACCGTTTCGTGGTCGAAGAACAGCACGGGCGGGCAGCCCGCCTTCTCATGCTCCACGAAGTTGTTGCCGGCCTCGCGCATCACGTCCCAGAACATCACGAGGCGCTGGGCGGCATCGGTCGCATAGGCCTGCGCGTCCTGCAGCAAGGCCGCGGGGGTACGGTTGAAGGCCGCGGCCGCCTCACGCAGACCGGCCATGGCCTGTTCCGGCTGCATCGCCGGCATCAGCGCCGCGGTGTGGCGGCTGACCACATCGGTCATGTCGCGCACCTGATCGAGCACGCGGGTCGCGGTCTCGCTGGCCTTCTCCAGGACTTCCCTGGTCGGCAGGGCGGCGGTCTTCGGCATGTTTGCGTTCCCCTTGTCCGCCCCTTGTGATCCCCCGGAGGCCCCGGTTCAAGTGCTTTTGCTGCGGCGCAACAAAACCAGGGCGTGGCGGGCGATCATCGCTTCCTCATCCGTGGAACGAACCAGCACGCGGGTGCGCGCGCCGGGGGGCGAGATCTCCCGCTCATTGGCCGCATTTCGGGCGGGGTCGATCGCGATGCCAAGGAAGCCGAGCCCCTCGCAGATCCGCGCGCGCAGGCTGCGGGCGTTCTCCCCGATACCGGCGGTGAAGACCAGGGCGTCGAGGCCGCCGAGGGCGGCCGCCAGCGCGCCGACCTCCCGCCGCACGCGCCAGGCGAAATAGGACAGCGCCCCGGCGGCGCGGGGGTCGTCACTGGCTTCCAGGTCACGCACATCCTGGCTGATGCCCGACATGCCCTTCAGCCCGCAATTGCCGTAGAGCAGCTTCTGGATTGCGGCGGCGTCCATGCCTTCGGCCGTCAGCAGGTGCAGCAGCACGCCGGGGTCGATCTGCCCGCTGCGGGTGCCCATCGGCACGCCGTCCAACGCGGTGAAGCCCATGGTGCTGTCCACGCTGCGCCCGCCCTGCATCGCGCAGAGCGACGACCCGTTGCCGAGATGCGCGACGACGACGCGCCCCGCGGCGAGCGCCGGTTCTTCCTCTGCCAGCAGGCCCGCGATGTATTCGTATGACAGGCCGTGGAAGCCGTACCGCCGGATGCCGCGATCGTAGAATTCCGGCGGCAGGGCGAAGGTGTCGGCCTCCCACGCATGGGTGCGGTGGAAGGCGGTGTCGAAGCAGGCGATCTGCGGAACGCCGGGCAGGCGCCGAGTCGCTGCCGCGATCCCCGCGAGGTTGTGCGGCTGGTGCAACGGGGCGAGGGCCTGCAGGTCCCGCAGCCGTGCCATCACGGCGTCATCGACCAGGACTGGTTCCGCATGGTCCGGCCCGCCATGCACGACGCGATGGCCGACCGCGATGATGCGGCGCCCTTCGATGACGCGTTCCAGCCCGCCCATGATCACTTCCAGCGCGGCGGCATGGTCGGCGACGTCGGGCCCGGCCCAGCGGCGATCGGCCAGCACCTTGCGCTGCGTGTCGCGCGCGATCAGGTGCGGCGAAGCGCCGATGCCCTCCATCTGGCCGTCGAGGCGCGGCTCCGCCTCCCCATCCACCACCTCGAACAACTCGAACTTGATGGAGGAGGAGCCGGCATTGAGGACGAGGACCGCCTCGCCGCCGCTCACTGGACAAGCTCCTTCAACCGCGACACGCCGGAGCGGCGCCAGTAGCCGTACAGCACGGCCAGGGCGGCGGACACCAGGCGGGCGTGCTCGTCATCCGCGCGGCTGGTCAGCATCACCGGCACCCGCGCGCCGAGCACGATGCCGCCGGTATCGGCCTGCGAGAGGAAGACCAGCTGCTTCGCCATCATGTTGCCGGCCTCGAGGTTCGGGGCGATCAGTACATCGGCGCGACCGGCGACCGTCGAATGGATGCCCTTGGTGCGCGCCGCCTCGAGGTCGACGGCGTTGTCCATGGCGAGCGGACCATCCACCAGCCCGCCCTTGATCTGGCCGCGATCGGCCATCTTGGCGAGGGCCGCGGCATCGACCGTGGACGGGATGGCGGGGTTGATCGTCTCCACCGCCGAGAGCACGCCGACGCGCGGTTCCTCCATGCCGATCGCGCGCGCGAGGTCGATCGCGTTCTGCACGATATCCGCCTTGGTCATCAGGTCCGGCAGGATGTTGATGGCGGCGTCGGAGATGACCATCAGCCCGTCATGGCCGGGGATGTCGAGCACGAAGGCATGGCTTATCCGCCGCCCCGCCCGCAGGCCGCCATCGGATTTGGTGACGTGGCGCAGCACCTCGTCCGAATGGATGTTGCCCTTCATCACCGCCTCGGCCTTGCCTTCATGCACCAGACAGACGGCGCGGGCGGGTGCGTCATGCGCGTCGGCCACGTCCTCGATCCGCACGCCGGTGAGGTCCCAGCCGAGCTTCTTCGCCTCGGCGCGGATCTTCGCCTCGGGGCCGACCAGGATCGGCTCGATCAGGCCCTCCTTCGTGGCTTCCCACGCACCGCCGAGGGAAGCCTCGTCAGTTGGTGCGGCGATCGCGGTCGGCATGGCCGGCAGGTTGCGGCAGGCGGCCAGCAGGCGGGAGAACTTGCCCCGTGGGGCGAGCGAGATCTCCGGAATGACGATGCCGTCGGTGACGATGCGGGTCGGCGGCGGCCTGACCAGCGCGGTGCCGTCCACGACCAGCGTGCCGTCCTCCTTCTCCAGCCGGCAGGACAGGCGAAGGGTGCCGCCGGCGACCTTCTCCTCGACCTTCACGATCGCTGTCACGACCTCGCCGGCATGCACCGGGCCGTGGAAGGTGAAATCCTGCGCGCGATAGACCGTGCCCGGTCCCGGCAGCTTGTTGCCCAGCACCGCCGAGAACAGGGAGCCGCACCACATCGCCGGCGCGACCGGCGCGCGGCCGAGTTCCTGCTCGGATTCCCCGGGCAGGTGGACCGGGTTCAAATTGCCTGAGGCATGGGCGAAGACGATGAGGTCATTCGGCGTGCAGACGCGCGTGACGCGCGCCGTCTCGCCGACCGCGATCTCGTCCCAGGACCGGCCGATCGCGGCGGGGGCGCTGAAGCTCACAGGGTCATCTCCGGGATGCTGTCGGGAAGGATCAGGGGAGCCGTGGTGACCGCGAGGATAGCATCGACCGTCACCCCCGGCGCGCGTTCGCGCAGCACGAGGCCGTCGGGCGTCGGCTCGATCACCGCGAGGTCCGTCACCACCAGGCTGACGGGACGGGAGGAGGTCGGGGGCAGCGTCAGTTCCGGCACGATCTTCGCGGCACCCTTGGCGGCGTGCTGCATGGCGACGACGACACGGCGCGCCCCGGCCACCAGGTCCATCGCGCCACCCATGCCGGCGACCATCTTCCCCGGCACCATCCAGTTGGCGAGCCGGCCCTTCGCATCCACCTCGAGCCCGCCCAGCACCGTCATGGCGAGATGCCCGCCACGGATCAGCGCGAAGGAGGTCGCGCTGTCGAAGGCGAAGGCGCCGGGGATGGCGGAAATGAAGCCGCCCCCCGCATCGGTGAGGTTCGGGTCCTCCATGCCCTCGGGCGGACGGGCGCCAAAGCCGATGATGCCGTTCTCGCTCTGGAAGGCGACGAGCATGCCCTTGGGGACGTGGTTGGCGACCAGGGTCGGCAGCCCGATGCCCAGATTGACCAGTGTGCGGTCCCGCAGTTCCTGCGCGACCCGGCGGGCGATGATTTCCTTGGCGTCCATCTCAGTGCGGCCTTTCCACCAGATGCGTCACCAGGATGCCGGGTGTGCGGACATGGTCGGGCGGGATGACGCCGATCGGCACGATCTCGTCCGGCTCGGCGATCACGGTATCGGCGGCGAGCGCCATCAGCGGATTGAAGTTCTGCGCCGTCAGCCGGTAGGTCAGGTTGGCGTAGTAGTCGGCCTCGAAGCAGTGCAGCAGCGCGATATCGGCGCGCAGCGGCTTTTCCAGAAGGTAGTCGCGACCGTCGACGGTCAGCACCTGCTTGCCCTCGGCCACCGAGGTGCCGACGCCAGTCGGCGTCAGGAAACCGCCCAGCCCCGCGCCGCCGGCGCGGATGCGCTCGGCCAGCGTGCCTTGCGGCACGAGGTCCACCTGCATCTCGCCGGCGATCATCTTCTGCTGCGTGACGGGATTGGTGCCGATATGGCTGACGATGGCGCGCGCCACGCAGCCCGCGACGACCAGCCTGCCGATGCCGAGGTCGGGCCTGCCGGTGTCATTGCCGATCACCGTCAGGCCCTTGGCACCGCGCGCCACCAGCGCGTCGATCACGCGCTTTGGGGAACCGACGCCGAGGAAGCCGCCGATCATGACCGTCGCGCCATCCGGCACGAGCTCGGCCGCCTGTTCCGCCGTGAGGGGTTTGCGCATCGTCGTCAGGCCACGTTGTGCAGGCCGGCATCGACATAGATCGTGTCGCCGGTCATGCCGCTGGACGCACCGCCCACCAGGAAGGAGACGACGCGCCCGACCTCACCGATATCCACCAGGCGATGCTGCGGCGCGCGTTCCTGCGCCATCTGCACCAGCTCGTCGAACTGCGCGATGCCGGAGGCGGCGCGGGTCTTGAGCGGACCGGGGGAGACGGCGAAGACGCGGATCCCTTTCTCCCCCAGCTCATCCGCCGCATAGCGGACGGAGGCTTCGAGCGCGGCCTTCACCGGCCCCATCACGTTGTAGTTCCCGACCACCTTGTCCGCGCCGTAGTAGGACATGGTCACCAGCACGCCGCCTGCGGACATCAGCGGCTCGGCAAGCTTTGCCATGCGCAGGAAGGACCAGCAGGACACATGCATGGCCTGGGAGAAGCCCTCGGCCGAGCAATCCACCACGCGGCCATGCAGATCCGCGCGCGGGGCGAAGGCGATGGAGTGGATCAGGAAGTCGAGCCGGCCCCATTCCTTCCCGATGCGTTCGAACAGGGCTTCGAGCTGACCGGGCTGCTGGACGTCGAGCGGGGCGATGATCGCTGCCTGCAGAGCCTCGGCCAGTGGGCGGACATGCTTGTCCGCCTTCTCGTTCAGATACGTAACGGCGAGGTCGGCGCCGAAGGCGCGCAGCTTCACCGCGCAGCCATAGGCGATGGAATCCGCGTTCGCGATGCCAACCACCAGGCCGCGCTTGCCCTTCAGCATGTCGCCGACGCGGCTGTCCGGGTCCCAGACGCGGGGCAGGGGGTCGGTCGGGCGAGGGGCATGGGTCATCGCGTATCTCCAGTTCCGGCCGCCGGATGCCACGGCTCGCGCCGTCGCGCCTTGACCTAGAACATATTCGCGCTTCGGCACCACCGCAGATTTGCTGCGACGCAACGACGTCTGCGTATGGACCCGGAGGGGGCGGGATGGTTCGCTGGTTGCCAAGGCAGGAGGAAGCGCCGCGATGAAGGGTGTCGTCTTTACCGGTGACCGCAAGCTTGAGCTGATGGATTTTCCCGATCCCACGCCGGGGCCGGGCGAGGTGGTGCTGGAGATCCGTGCCTCCGGCATGTGCGGTTCCGACCTGAAATTCTATCGCGCGCCGGGCGGGCCGGGGCGGACGGCGGCGCTTGGCCTGGGCGCGACTTCGGGGCCCATCATCGCCGGGCATGAACCCTGCGGCGTGGTCGTCGCGGTGGGGCAGGGCGTGGCGCCGAACCAGGCCTGGGTCGGCATGCGCGCCATGCAGCACCATTACCGCGGCTGCGGCGTCTGCCCGCAATGCAACACCGGCTGGATGCAGTTGTGTGACGAAGGCGTGAAGGAGGTCTATGGCGCGACCGGCCATGGCGCTCATGCGCGCTACCTGAAGGGCCCCGCGCGCACCATGGTCGAATTGCCCGAGGAACTGTCCTTCGAGACGGGGGCGGCGATTTCCTGCGGCACGGGCACGGCCTGGGGGGCCTTGCAGCGGTTGGGGCTGATGGGCGACCAGACCCTCGTGGTGTTCGGGCAGGGGCCGGTCGGGCTGTCGGCCACGCTGCTGGCGGCGAAGATGGGCGCGCGGGTGATCGCACTCGACACATCCCCCGAGCGCTTGGCGCGGGCGAAGGATTTCGGCGCCGACTTGCTGATCAACCCGGCCGAGACCAACGACGTGCTGGGCGCGATCAAGCAGGCGACGCATGGGCTCGGTGCGCATGCCTCGCTCGATGCGTCGTCGAACCCGCTGGCGCGGCGCCAGGCGGTGCAATGCGTGCGCACCTGGGGCAAGGCCTGCTTCGTGGGGGAGGGCGGGGAGGTCACCCTCGATGTCAGCCCCGACATGCTGCGCCGGCAGGTGACGCTGATCGGGTCCTGGACCTTCTCGACCGTCGGGCAGGCGGAATGCGCGCGCTATATCGCCGATCGCGGCGTGAACGTGGATGCGCTGTTCACCCATCGCTGGCGGCTCGACCAGGCGGAGGAAGCCTACCGGTTGTTCGACCGGCAAACCGACGGCAAGGGCGTGATCCTGCCCATGTGAACAGCGGCCGCCCGCGGTCGGTGGAAGGCCGGCCGCGGAGCGGATAGGGTTCCGCGCCATGCGTCTGATCTTTGTCTATGGGCCCGTGGCGTCCGGAAAGCTCACCATCGCGCGGCAGGTCTCCGAGCGGACCGGCTTGCCGGTGTTCCACAATCATCTTGTCGTCGATGCTGTGGCGGCCGTGTTTCCCTTTGGATCGACAGCCTTTGCTGAACTGCGCGAACGCTTCTGGCTGGACATGCTTTCGGCAGCCGCCGAAGCGGGGCAATCGCTGATCTTCACCTTCGCCCCGGAACCCACAGTCGCCGAAGCATTTCCGGACCGCGTGTCGCGCCTGGTGGAAGCGGCCGGCGGCAAGGTCATCTATGTCGCCCTGGACATCGCGCCTGACGAGCAGGAACGCCGGCTCGTCGATCCAAGCCGCGCGATGTTCGGCAAGCTCCGATCCCCGGAGATCCTGCGTGGCCTTCAGGCGTCCATGGCTGCCTGCATGCAGGCCATGCCGCCGCCCAGCATCCGGATAGACACCGCGACGACCACCCCGGCCGAAGCCGCCGACGCGATTGTTGGGGCGTTGCAAAGGATCGACGGGACGATGGCCGTCGGAGCTTCCGACGGCTGACCGCCCCGGGCAGCTACGGTCGCCGGTTTCACCTTGAGCGCGAGGCACAGTCGATGACTGCCGCCACATGACGCGAAGTCTGACATACGGGCGCCCCGCCTTGCGCAGCCGCTCGGCACGCCCGAAGGTGCGGCGCGCGCCATTCAGAGGACACGCCATGTACATCGAACACCGCCAGTACACCTTCCATCCGGGCAAGCAGCCGCAATGGGTCGGGGCCTTCGACAAGTTCGGCTTCCCCTCCTCCCAGCGCACCCTCGGCGCGCCTTCGCTCGGCACCTTCGTGGCCGATGTCGGGCCGATCAACCGCTTCGTCTTCATGCGCGGCTGGGATGACATCGACACCCGCGACGCCGGCATCGCCGCGCGCGAGGCGGATCCGCAGTGGGACGAGTTCAAGAAGGCCTCGGCCGGCGCGCTGATGGCGCAGGAGGTGAAGTTCCTGAAGCCGACCTCCTTCTCCCCGATCCAGTCGGCCAAGGGCTTCAAGTTCGAGCGCAAGATCGCCGGCACCGGCATGGTGGTCGATCACCGCACCTACGACTTCCATCCCGGCAAGATGCCGGCCTGGATCAAGGCCTATGAGGAAGTCGGCCTGCCGGTGCAGCAGCGCCTGCTCGGCCAGTTGCTGGTCTTCGCGGTGACCGAGATCGGGCCGATCAACCAGGTGGTTTTCTGCTGGCTGTATGAGAGCTATGGCGACCGCGACGCCCGCCGCACCGCCATGGCCAACGACCCGCAGTGGCAGGAATTCGGCAAGATGGTCGGGGGCCTCGGCGCGCTGAAGCAGCAGACGGTGATGGGGCTGCGCCCGACCTCCTTCTCGGTGGTGAAGTAGGTGGATCGGCTGGATGGGGCGGCCCAGGCGTCCCATCCAGTCGTGAATTTTAAGATTTTAGGATTTTAAGCTTTTAGCCCTTTATTGCTTTACCGTACGGCGGGCGCACTGCGCCCTATGTCGGGTGTGACCATAGCAGGAACATTGTCCTTGGTCCACTCCAGCGACGCGGTTGACCCCCTTCAGATCGCCGCGCGCATCGAAGATCGAGGCGCCGGCGCCGACGATACAGGACCTCGGTGTCGCCTTCGGCCAGGGCTTCCTGTTGCGCCCGGTGGCTGACCCGCAACCCTTGCCCTTCCGCGCCCGGCAGCGCAGGAAGCGGCCATGACGGAGCCCGCCCCGCCACGACTCGCCGTGGTGATCCCCTGCTACAACGAGGCCGCCAACGTCGCCCCCATGGTGGAGCGGCTGGACGCGGCGCTCGCTGGCATCGCCTGGGAAGCGATCTTCGTCGATGACGACAGTCCGGACGGCACCGCCGCCCGCGCCAAGGCGATCGCCGCGCGCGATCCACGCATCCGCTGCATCCGCCGCATCGGCCGGCGCGGCCTCGCCTCCGCCTGCGTGGAGGGCATCCTGTCCAGCGCGGCGCCCTATGTCGCGGTGATCGACGGCGACCTGCAGCATGACGAAACGATCCTGCCGCAGATGCTCGCGATGCTGGAGGGCGACCAGGCCGAGGTGGTGATCGGCAGCCGCAACGTCGTTGGCGGCGCGATGGGTGAGGGCCTGTCGCCGGTCCGCCGCATGGTTTCCGATGGTGGCGCCGCACTCGCCAATGCTGCCCTGCCGGTGAAGGTCGCTGACCCGATGAGCGGCTTCTTTGCCCTGCCGCGCGACCTGTTCGAAACCATCGCCCCGAAGCTGACCGCGACGGGATTCAAGATCCTGCTCGACATCCTGCTCTCGGCCGGGCGGCCGCTGCGCGTCGCCGAGATCCCCTACACCTTCCGCGCGCGGGAAGCCGGCGAGAGCAAGCTCGACGCCGCCGTGCTGCTGGAATTCGGCGGACTGCTGGCGGACAAGGCGCTGGGCGGGATCGTGCCGCTGCGCTTCATGGCCTTCGCATTGGTGGGCGGCATCGGCGTGCTGGTGCATCTGCTGGTGCTCGGCCTGCTGCACGGGATCGGGCCACTCGGCTTCTGGCCGGCGCAGTGGATCGCCACCTTCGTCGCCATGACCGCGAATTTCCTGCTCAACAACCGCATCACCTATCGCGACCGGCGGCTGCGCGGGGCTGCGCTGCCACGCGGGCTGCTGCTGTTCTACGTCGTCTGCGGCATCGGCGCGGCGGCCAATGTCGGCATCGCCGGGCTGCTGCTGCGCGACGGGCTGCTGAACTGGGGGCTTGCCGGCGCGGCGGGGGCACTGCTGACGGTGGTGTGGAACTACGCCGTTTCCTCGACCCTGGTGTGGCGGCCGCGCTGATGGGCTGGCTCGCCGCCCTGGCGGCGCTGACGCTGCTGCGCCTGGTCGTCTGCGCCATCCTGCCGTTGGCGCCGGACGAGGCCTATTACTGGGTCTGGTCCCGCGATCTGCAGGGCGGCTACCTGGACCACCCGCCGATGGTGGCGCTGTTCATCCACGCCGGGACGTTCCTGGCCGGGGAGACGGCGCTCGGCGTACGGCTGATGGGGCCCCTGTGCCTGGCGATCGGCTCGGTGATGCTGGCGCGCGCGACGGAGGATCTGTTCCCCGGCCGCAAGGCGGGCCCCTGGGCGGCGGCGCTGTTCAACGCAACGCTGCTGGCCGGCGTCGGCGCGGTGGCGATGACGCCCGACACGCCGCTGATCGCCTTCTGGACCGCCACGGTCTGGGCGCTGGCGCGGCTGCACCGCAGCGGCGACGGGCGCTGGTGGCTGGCGGTCGGCGCCTTCGCGGGTGCGGCGCTGCTGTCGAAATACACCGCGGCGCTGCTCGGCCTCGGCATCGTGCTGTGGCTGCTGCTGGACCCCGCGGCGCGGCGGTGGTTCCTGCGTTGGCAACTTTGGGCGGGCGGGGTGCTGGCGGTCGCGGTCTTCTCGCCGGTGCTGCTCTGGAATGCCGGGCATGATTGGGCGTCCTTCGCCAAGCAGGGCGGGCGGGCCGGCACGGTCGAGGCCGGTCGGGCGCTCCGCTACCTCGGCGAATTGATCGGTGGGCAACTCGGCCTCGCGACGCCACTGGTCTTCGTGCTGTGCGTCGCGGGGGTGGCAGCAGCGGCCGCGCGCTGGTGGCGTGAGCGCGACGGCGCGGCGCTGCTGATCGCCGCGCTGACCATACCCGGCGCTGCGATCTTCCTGTGGCAGGCGACGGGCAGCCGGGTGCAGGGGAATTGGCCGGCGATCCTGTACCCGGCGGGCGCCATCGCCGCCGCTGCACTGCTGGCCGCGCCGGGATGGCTGCGGCTGCGGACACCGGCGCTGATCCTCGGCGGCGTGATGACGGCCGGGGTCTACCTGCAGGCCGTCGCCGCGCCGCTGCCGTTGCCTCGGCGCAGCGATCCGACGCTGGCGCGGCTCGGCGGCTGGGACGGGTTCCTGGCGGATCTGGACGCGGCGATGGCGCGCGAGGGTGCGGCGTTCGTGGCGGCGGAGGAGTATGGCCTTGCCGCCGTGCTTGCCTTCGGGCTGCCGCGCGGTCGGGTCGTGATCGCAATGGATCCGCGCTGGCGATATTTTTCGCTGCCCACCCCGGCACCGGGCGTAACCGGCCTGCTGCTACGCAGCGAAAGGCGTGGTGAAGGACCCCCTCTCTGGCCGGATGCGCAGGCATTGCCGGACGGGGTGGGGCGTCTGGTCCGCAGCCGCCATGGCATCGAGGCGGAGGCCTATCGCCTCCACCGGGTCACGACGGCGACGGGCCAGCCCCCGGCGGCGCTCTTGCCAAGGCCGGGGTCCTGACGCGACGCTTGACCTCGGGCCGGGAAGGCCGATCTCCGAGGCATCACGGAGGGTTAGACATGCCGATCCGCATTCCGCGTGGCTGGGAGATCCCTGAAAGCGCGGCGAGCCCCGAGCACCTGGTGTTCGGCCGCCGCAAGGCCTTCGGGCTCAGTGCCGGGCTGATCGCCGCGGCGGGGCCGTTCGCCGCGCAGGCTGCGGATGGCCTGCCGCCGGCCATGCGCAACACGCGCTACGTGGCCGGGCGCGACATTTCCGCCGAGCGCGACGCCACCACCTTCAACAATTTCTATGAGTTCGGCAGTGACAAGAGCATCAGCCGCGAAGCCCAGCGCATGCCCCAGCGGCCCTGGACCGTGAAGGTCGAGGGCATGGTCGAGACGCCGCGCGAATTCGGCATCGAGGACCTGCTGCGGACCATGCCGATCGAGGAGCGCGTCTATCGCCTGCGCTGCGTCGAGGCCTGGTCAATGGTGGTGCCCTGGACCGGCTTCCCGCTCTCGGCGCTGCTGTCGCAGGTGCGCCCGCTTGCCTCGGCGAAGTATGTGGTGTTCGAGACGGCGCAGATGCCCGCGGTCATGCGCGGGCTGCGCCAATCCTGGTATCCCTGGCCCTATATCGAGGGCTGCACCGTCGAGGAGGCCGGCAACGAACTGTCCTTCATGGTCGTCGGCGCCTACGGGAAGCTGCTGCCGCCGCAGAATGGCGGGCCGATCCGCTTCCACCAGCCGTGGAAATACGGCTTCAAGGCCGGCAAGAGCATCACGCGCATCACCCTGACCGACCGGCGCCCGGTGTCCTTCTGGGAACGTATCCAGGCGCAGGAATACGGCTTCTGGGCCAATGTGAACCCCGAGGTGAGCCACCCCCGCTGGAGCCAGGCGAGCGAGCGGGTGATCGGCACCAGCGAACGGATCCCGACCCGGCTGTTCAATGGCTATGGCGATTTCGTCGCTTCGCTGTACACGGGACTCCAGAACGAGCGACTCTGGGCATGAGATGATCCTGCGGCTGATCGGATTGCTGTTCGGCGCCGCGGCGCTGGTGATGGGGCTGTCCTTCGGATGGAGCTGGCCGCTCAGCGCCGTGCTGGGGCGGGTCAATCCCGGCGCGCTGACGAACTTCCAGACCTTCGTGCAGCGCGTCATCGGCCAATGGTCCTGGGACGGGATCTTCGGGCCGGTGCTCGGCATGCCGGCCTGGGGCGCCCCGGCCACGATCGGCCTGATGTTGTTCCTGATCAGCGCGATGCGGCCCGGGCGGGGATAAGCGAGGCCCCGCGCCGGGTCCCGGGGCGCTATTCGATGCGGGCGCCGGAGATCTCCACCAGCCGCTGCCAGCGCGGCGTCTCGTCGCGGATCAACTGCGCCGCCGCCGCCGGGCTGTCGCTCAGCACGATGCCATAGCCGAGCGGGCGCAGCCGCGCGACGAATTCGGGCTGGCGGGCGACGGCCTGGGTCGCTTCGAACAGCCGTTGCACGATCGGGGCGGGCGTGCCGCCGGCCGCCGAGACGACGTTCCAGTTGACCAGCGAATGATCGCCGAGGCCGAGATCGGCGAACGCCTTCATGCCCGGCAGGTTCGGCAGCAGCGGAATCGGGTCGGCGGAGGAGACGGCGAGCGCCTTGAACTTGCCGCTCTCCACATGCGGCATCAGCGCCGGCATGACGTCGAACATCATGTCGATGGTGCCCGCCACCAGGTCGTTGATGGCCGGTCCGCCGCCGCGATAGGGCACATGCAGGATCTTCGCGTCGGCGAAGCGGTTGACCGCTGAGATGTTCAGGTGGGACGAGGTGCCCGAGCCCGAGGAGCCCATGCGGAGCTGCTCGGGATGGGCGCGGGACCATTGGATCAGCGCGCGGAAGTCAGTCCATCCGTTGCGCTGCGCCGTTTCGGCATTCACCACGCAGAGCAGCGCGCCGTCCGTCAGCTGCGTGATCGGCATCAGGTCGCGCTGCGGGTTGAAGGGCATGCGCGCATGCATGAACTGCGCGGCGCAATAGGTCGTCGCGCTCAGCAGGCCGATGGTCGCACCATCCTTGTCGGATTTGGCGACGGCATCCGCCCCGATCAGCCCGCCGGCGCCGGCCCGGTTCTCGACCACGACGGTCTGGCCGAGCACGGGGCCGAGGCGTTCGGCAAAGAGCCGGCTGGTGATGTCCACCGCGCCGCCGGGCGGGAAGGGCACGATGGCGCGCATCGGGCGGCCGCCGGCGATGGGTTGGGCGTGAAGGAGGCCCGGCGCGGCGAGGACGCTGGCAGCGCCACCGAGCAGGGCTCGGCGGTGGACGGATCGGATGGTCGCCATGGCTGGAGTCTCCGGCTTCATTGATTGACGCGGCGGAGCCTGCCGCGACTGCGCCCGGCGGGGAAGGGGCGCCCCGTCGGCCAAGGTCAGCCGCGGGACAGCGCGTCCCGCGCCGCGGCGATGGCGCGATGGGTCGCTGGCGTCAGGTCGTAGCCGGCGAAGTCCTCCGGCGCGGCCCAGGCCACCTCGCTGACATCGTCGCCGGCGCGTGCCTCGCCGGCGATCCAAACCGCTGCGAAGTCGATGATCGTGTAGTGGTACAGCGCACGGCCATCGTCATCGCGGCTGATGGCATCGACGACGATGGCGAGCGCCATGGGGCCGACCTCGACGCCGGCTTCCTCATGCAACTCGCGCCGGGCGGCTTCCTCGGCGGTCTCGCCGACATGCTGCGCGCCGCCGGGCAGGGACCAACTGCCGATGCGCGGCGGCTTGCCGCGGCGCACGAGCAGCACCTGCTCGCCACGAAAGACTATGCAGCCGATACCGACCCAGGGTCGGTCGGGGTATTCGCGGCCGGTCACTGCGGCCGAGCGGGCGTCTCGCCCTCGGGCGCCTCGGCGCCCGGGGCTTCGGCCGGGGTCGGCGTCTCCTCCTGCCGGCGCAGGTCCGTGATCTGCGGGACGAAGGATTTCTCCTTCCACGGCCCGACCTGATAGGCCCAGCCGCGCCAGCGGGCATTGAAGCGCGTCGCCTCGTCGTCGCCCTCGGCGGCCAGCGTGATCCAGATCGACTCACCGTCCTTGCGCGGGCGCACCACGATGGCGAGGTTGTCGGTCAGTTCGAAGCGGCCTTCGCCCAGCGCCTCGCCTGGGATCTCGGCCTCGGGCTTTACGTCGAGGAAGGTGAGGAACTCGAAGGCGCGGCCGACCTCGTCGAGGTTCGTCTCATCGGTCGGCGGCGCGTCGGCGGGTTCGGTGACCTGCAGCTTGCCGTCGGGTTCGCCGGTGCGGGTCAGCACCAGCGGCGGCTGGCCGGTGCGGTTCACCGCCACGCGGCGGACACGCTCACGCGGGATATTCGCGATGTCGCGGTCGAGCCAGAGTTGCGGGTCGGAATCGACGGGGATGCGGCCTTCAGCGAGCCAGGCCTGATTGTCGCCGGGGCGGCGCACGAAGGCGCTTTCCGGCACATTGCCCTGGGTGCGGACGCGGCGGCGGCCGATGACGAGTTCGGCGATCACCGCGCCCTGCGCATCCAGGACGCGCAGCAGCGTCGCGGTCGATCCCGCCTTGGTCGGATCATCGAGGCCGAGCCGGTCCAGCATCTCCGGATTCGCCGTGCGCGGTTCGATCAGGCGCAACTCGGTCAGGCCGGTGAGCAATTCGCGCACCTTCTCCTGCCGCACCGGATAGCTACCCTTGGCGGGCAGCACCCAGGTGTCGCCACGGCGCGTGACCTCAAGCGTGCCGTCATGGCGGGTCGCGACGATCTTCGCCGCCGCCTGGAGCCGCTGGGCGAGACCAGGGAAGGCGAGCGCCGCGCCGCCCGGGGAGGGCGCCGGCACTTCGTTCGGGTTCAGCAGCAGCGCGCCGCCGACAGCGACGACGGCGGCGCCGCTGAGAAGAAGAAGGGTGCGACGTTGCATGGGTCGTTCCCCCTCAGGACCGCGCGGCGCTGCGCCGGCGCGACCGCACGACGCCGAGGCCGATGGCGAAGACCGCGAGAAGCAGTGGCACCGCGGCGATGTTGAGGATGCGGATCCACACCTCCATCCCCTCGATGTCGCGGCGCAGGTCGAGCTGCACGGCGCGCAGCTGCTGGCGCGTCTGCAGGATCTGCGCGCGGGCGGCGTCGATCTCCGCGCGCTGTTCCGGCGTGATCACCGCGGCACCCTGGCCGCGCTCACCGCCCTGGCCCTGGCGGAGTTCGCGCAGGCGGCGTTCGGTCTGCTGCAGGCGTTCGGTCAGCTCGCGCTCGGTCTGGCGGAAGCGCGCATCGGCGTCGCGGCGGATGTCGTCCACCACCGTGAAGGGGCGGATCGATTCACCACGGGACCGCAGCGAGATCAGCGCATCGCCGCCCGCGAAGGTATCGACCAGGTTCGCTACCAGCGAGCCGTTGTCGCTGAATGGCGTGGCCACCTGCTGGCCGAAGAAGTCCTGCACGCGCACCCAGAAGCGGTCTTCCAGAACGTCGGCATCGGCGAAGACAACGAAGTTGGCGGCACCCTCGCTGCGCGCGCGATGGGCAGGGAAATCGGCCGGGCGCTCCGCCCCTTCGGGGACCGGCGGCGGGCCATCGGGGAAGGCGGAGGTCAATTCGCCCCGCACCCGCGCGGCGATCGTCCGTTGCAGGTTCTCGGGGCGGAATTCCGCCAGGATGCGCGCCGGATCGGGGTTCTCGCGCACGCGCTCGACATTGGCGAGCATGCTGCGCGTGCTGCTCTGCAGCAGTGGCACGAAATCGATGCTCGCCCCATCGCGCCGGCGCAGATGGCCGGCCGAGGCGACCGTCACCTGGTTCAGCTGCGCCGTCGCCACCTCGGCATTGTTGATGGAATCGCCCTGCATGTTGAACCAGGCGAGGTAATCCACCGCCTGCACCCGGTCATTCGGGTTGGCGCGCACGCGCCAGGCGCCGCGCAGGTCGAGCACCACCGCTTCGTTCGGCGCATCGATGCCCCAGGCATTCAGCAGGCGGTTCAGTTCGGAGGCGGTGCTCGCCGGCGGGCGGCCGCCAGGGCCGGGGCGCCCAGCCTGGCCTTCCGAATGCGGATCAACGAAGACGATCAGCTTGCCGCCGCGCATGACGAACTGGTCGATCGCGTATTGCGTCGCATCCGGCAGGTTCTGCGGATGCACCACCATCAGCACCTGTACCGTCTCCGGGATGACCTGCGCATCCAGCGCCACATCCTGCACGGTGTAGAACTGCCGCAGGGTCTGCATCACCGCATAAGGCTGCGGTGCCGGACCGCCGCGCATCATCATCATCATGCGCGGATCGCCGTTCATCGGCAGGGAGGACATGACGCCGACCACCGGCCGCCGCGGATTCGACAATTCATAGACCAGCCGCGTCAGGTCGAATTCCAGGAAGCGTTCGCGCTCGGGCTGGAAGAAGGGGATCGACCGCTCATCGTCCAGCATGTTGCTGCCGGCGAGGCCGAAATAGATCTGCTCGCCCGACTGGTCGACCGGCACGCCCTGCATGCCGAAGGCGAGGGCGCGGTCCTCGGTCTCGCTGAAGGGCTCGGGGTCGAGCACTTCCAGTCGCACCTTACCGCCGGAGACGGCAACATATTCCTCGAGCATCGCGCGCACGCGCTCGGCATAGGAGCCATAGGCCGGTACCGCCGCGCCAAGGCGACGGGAATAGAACAGCCGCAGCGTCACGGGATCCTGCAAGCCGCGCAGCACGGACGCCGTGCCGCCCGACAGCGTGTAGAGATGCTGCTGCGTCAGGTCGATGCGCACCCGCGGCGCGAGCCGGTCCGCCAGCATGTTGACGCCGACCGCAAGGGCCGCGGCCGCGACCAGGCCGAGCGCCGAGGACCAGATCCGGCGCGTGCCCGGACGGGGGGAGGAAGTGCCGCTCATCTCGGTCAATCCGCCTTCCGGTGGTCGATGACCACGGCATTCACGAACAGGAAGAAGCCCATGAAGGACCCGAAGAACACGATGTCGCGCAGGGCGATGACGCCGCGCGTCAGGCTGTTGAAGCGTTCGGTGATGGACACCGCGCGCGCCACCTCGGCGAGGACGGGCATGCGCTGGGACAGGAACTCGGTCACCACCGGGCTGCCCGCCGCGGCGAAGACGAAGCAGACGGCGACCGCCAGCACGAAGGCGACGACCTGGTTCTTGGTCATCGCCGACATCGCCGCGCCGACCGCGAGGAACGCCCCGGCGACCAGCAGGCAGCCCGCATAGCCCGCGAGGATCACGCCGTTGTCGGGGTTGCCGAGGTAGTTGACCGTCAGCACCAGCGGGAAGGTCAGTGCCAACGCGATGGCACAGAAGGCCCAGGCGGCGAGGAACTTGCCGAGCACCGCCTGCCATTGCGGCAGCGGCAGTGTCAGAAGCAATTCGATCGTGCCGAGCCGGCGTTCCTCCGCCCACAACCGCATGGTCAGGGCCGGGACCAGGAACAGGAACAGCCAGGGCACGAAGGTGAAGAACGGCCCTAGTTCCGCCTGCCCGCGAGCGAAGAAGCCGCCGAGCGTGAAGGTCAGCGCGCCCGCCATCATCAGGAAGATGACGATGAAGACATAGGCGACGGGGGTGGCGAAATAGCCGGCGAGCTCGCGCCGCGCGACGATCAGCGCGCCCATCAGGCGGCTTCCTTCGGCATGGTCAGGTCGCGGAACACCTGTTCCATCGACTGTCCCGCGGCGACCAGCGCCTGCGGCGTGGAGTCCGCCAGCACGCGCCCGCCCGCGATGATGATGGCGCGCGAGCACACGGCATCCACTTCCTCGAGGATATGGGTGGAGATCAGGATCGCCTTCTGCGGCGCCATGCGGCGGATCAACTGCCGGACCTCGTGCTTCTGGTTGGGGTCGAGGCCATCGGTGGGTTCGTCCAGCACCAGCACGGGCGGGTCGTGCAGCAGGGATTGCGCGAGGCCGACGCGGCGCTTGAAGCCCTTGGACAGCGTCTCGATCGGCTGCAACTGCACGCCTTCGAGCTGGGTGAGTTCCATCGCATCCTCGACCCGCTCCGCGGCCTCGATGCCGCGATACCCACGGATGCGGGCGACGAATTTCAGGAAGGCGGTGACGGTCATCTCGGGATAGGTCGGCGCGCCTTCGGGCAGATAGCCGAGGCTGCGCTTGGCCGCGACCGGCGCGTCAACGACATCCTTGCCGCAGATCCGCGCGGTGCCGACGGTCGGCGTCACGAAGCCGGCCAGCATCTTCATGGTGGTGGATTTGCCGGCGCCGTTCGGGCCGAGGAAGCCCACGACTTCGCCCCGGTCCACCGAGAACGACACATCGTCCACGGCCGTGAAGGCGCCGAAGCGCTTGGTCAGGCGCTCGATCTCGATCAAGGCGGGCAAGGCGGGACTCCCCTGTGGTCGCCAATCCGGTCGGTGGGCTTTGCGGGCGGCCGGCGATTTGACCCGTGCGGGGACGGGATGCAACCCCCCGGCACGTAACGCGGGTCGCAGACGGTGCGCGGCCGGATCGAGGATACAGGCCGGGAGAGGAACCCCCATGCGCCACGCCGTCCTGCGACTCGCGCTGCTCGGGATCGTGCTTGCGGCGGCCGGATGCAGCGGGCGCTGCGGCATCTTCGACCGCGGCTATCCGCTCTGCGGCGTCTAGCCTGCGTCGGGCGGGGCCATGCTGACGTCCGGACCGAAGACCGCGAGCGGGATGTGGATCGCCGGGCAAGACGGCATCGCCAGAGTCGCGTCACAGTCCGGGGTCCTTCGGGGCCGCGATTCGGACAACGAGGCGCCGGCAACCGGCGATTGCCACATGGGCGCGACCTTGGCGATCTGCCGCAAGCTGCGGCTGTTCTTGCCTGGCTGTCATCAATGCGGAAGCGCATGTTCCAGCCCGAATTCACTTCCGCGGATCGTCCAAGGGTTCTATTTGTTCCGTTATCAAAATCGATGGCGCCAACAGCATGGAGGACCGCGACGTGGAGCAGGTGCCTTCAGGGGAAGCGGAGGCCATCGCCCTCATCGTTGCCGAGGCCGAGCGGCGGGTGCGGGAGGCGGCGCAGGATGCGCCGGCGCGACGCGACGCCCATCCGAAGCCGCACGGCATCGTCAAGGCCAGCTTCCGGGTGCTCGATTCCGTGCCGCCGGAATTGCGTGCCGGCGTCTTCGCCGAACCCCGCGAGTTCGAGGCCTGGATCCGCTTCTCCAACGGGTCCGAAACCCCGGCGCCGGATGCCAAGGGGGATGGTCGCGGAATGGCGATCAAGCTCCTCGGCGTAGCCCGGTCGCCCTCCGGCACGCAGGACTTCGTGCAGATCAACTTCCCGGCATTCTTCGTGCGCGACGCAGCGGATTACGTCGCCTTCACCACCGCGAAGCCGAACTGGCGGTTCTTCGTGCCAGGTCTCAACCCCTTCGGTTGGCGGCTGCGCGAGGCGCTGACCGGCCTGCGGATCACGCGGCAGCCCGCGCGCAATCCGCTGAACATCCAGTATCACACCATGACACCACTGTTGTGCGGCGGGGTCGCCTGCAAGGCGTCGTCGCGCCCGGTCCCGCCGTTGTCGCCGCATGAGGCGACCGAGGGCGCCGACTTCCTCCGCGCGAACCTCGCGGCGCATCTGGCGCAGGGGCCGGCGCAGTTCGATTTCCTGCTGCAGCCGCAGACCGACCCGCAGGCCCAGCCCATCGAGGACCCCCGCATCATCTGGGATGAGACGGCCGCGCCCTTCGTGCCCGTCGCGCGCATCATCATCCCGCAGCAGGTCTCCAACACGCCCGAGCGCGACCGCTTCGGCGAGAACCTGTCCTTCACCCCATGGCATTGCCTGCCGGAGCACCGCCCTCTCGGCGGCATCAACCGGGTGCGGCGGGCCGTCTATGAGGCGATCTCGGTACTCCGCCACGAGATCAACGGCGCGCCGCGCGCCGAACCGGTATCCACCGAGGAGCAGGCCTGAAGGGAGGCACGCACCATGAGCTGGTTTGAACGCAACATCATCAAGCCCATCGGCAACGCCATCGACGGCATCGCCATCCTGGACGGGGCGGCAACGCATTTCGTGGTGAACGGCGCGGTCGGCGTCACGCGCTCGCGTCCGCATCCGTGGAGCACCTTCGCCGATTACGTCTGCTGGGACGGCTTGACCGATCGCGGCTATCTCGGGCGCCATCTGCCGCCGTCGGATCTCGGTGCGCTGCCGGAGTGGGAACAGGTGCAGGCCCTGTTCGCGCGGCCCGAGGGCAAGCAGCGCCTGTCGACGAAATCGACCTGCCTGTTCCCCGCCTTCGCGCAGTACCTGACCGATGGGTTCATCCGAACGCTGCCGACCAATGCCGCCCGGACAACCACGAATCACGAGATCGACCTTTGCCCGCTCTACGGGCGCACCCGCGACCAAACGCTGGCGCTGCGCCTGCTTGCCGAAACCGCCGGAAAGCGCGGTCGGCTGAAGTCACAGATGATCGGCGATGAGGAATTCGCGCCTTTCCTGTTCCAGGACGACAGGAAGACCATCAAGCCAGAATTCGCGGCGCTTGACGCGCCGCTGATGGTCCCGATGCAGAAGACGCCGCCAGACCAGCCCTGGCCGCCTTCCTATGCCAAGACAGAAACTATCTTCGCCTTCGGTGGCGACCGGGCCAATTCCACACCCTTCACCTCGATGATGAACACCCTGCTGCTGCGCGAGCACAACCGCCTCGCCGCCAATCTCGAGGCGCAGAACCCCGGCTGGAACGACGAACGCGTCTTCCAGACCGCGCGCAACATCACCATCGTCCAGTTCATCAAGCTGGTGGTCGAGGAATACATCAACCACATCACGCCACTGCCCTTCAGCATCGGCGCCGATCCCTCCGTCGCCTGGGGTGCGAAGTGGAACCGCCCAAACCGAATCACGGTCGAGTTCAGCCTGCTCTACCGCTGGCATTCGGCCATGCCGGACACGCTCGACTGGAAGGGTCAGATCATCGACATGGGTGCGTTCCAGTTGAATAACGCCCCTCTGCTGACCGTCGGGCTCAATGACGCCTTCGAGATCGCCTCCGCTCACGCGGCCGGGCACATCGGCGCTTTCAACACGGCGGCGCCGCTGCTGCCGATCGAGCGGCTCTCGGTCACGCAGTCCCGCTCCAACCGCCTCGCGAGCTACAACGACTACCGCGAGGCCTTCGGCATGGAACGGGCCGAATCATTCGGGGACATCAGCAAGAACGAGGAGATCCAGACCAAGCTCGAGCAATTGTACGGCACGCCCGACCGGGTCGAGTTCTACCCCGGCCTCTTCGCGGAGGACACCGTGGGCAATGGTGTGCTGCCGGGCCTGCTGATGTCGATGGTGGCGGTGGATGCGTTCAGCCAGGCGCTGACCAATCCTCTGCTGTCCGAGCATGTGTGGACCAGGGCGCCGGAAGGAAAGACCTGGCCGGATGCCTTCACGGAGTGGGGGCGCGAGGAGATCGCGCGGACCCACAAGCTGCGGCACATGCTGACGCGCAACGTGAAGCGGCGCGGCAGCGGTGCGGTCGAGATGACGCAGGCCGGCTGGCGCTACGGGGCCTGAGGCCGCTCGGGCGCCGCGCCGTGGCGCCGCCGGCGGCTACCCCGCATCGAGCGGCGCCATGGTGATGTCGTGTCCGAACAGGGCGAGCAGCAAACGCGTGGCCTGACCGCGCGTCGAAGCCAGATCGGGGTCGCGCCCCAGCAGCACTTCCGCGTCGCGATGCGCGATCTCGACCAACCGCGCATATTCCTCCCGGTCCTCGCGGGGATCGAGCAGCCGTGCCCCGGGAAGCCCCGCCTGGCGGGCGCCGAGCGCATCGCCGCCGCCGCGTGAGCGCAAATCCTCCTCCGCGATCACGAAGCCGTCGTCGGAATCGCGCAGCACCAGCAGCCGCCGCTTTTCTCCTTCCGTCAGCCCTGGCGAATGGACCAGCAGGCAGGAGGACGGCTTCGACCCGCGCCCGACCCGCCCGCGCAACTGGTGCAGCGCGGCGAGGCCGAAGCGTTCGGCCTGCTCGATCAGCATGATGGTCGCCTCGGGGACATCGACGCCGACCTCGATGACCGTGGTGGCGACCAGGATCTTCGTCTCGCCGGCGGCGAAGGCGGCCAGCGCGGCCTCGCGCACCGCGATGTCCTGCAGGCCATGGGCAAGTCCCACCTGGCCCGGGAAGCGGGCGCCGAGTTCGGCGAAGCGATCTTCGGCCGCGACGGAGTCGTCGCGTTCCGATCCGCTGATGGCGCGCACGACCCAATAGGCGCGCTCGCCCCGCCCAATCGCGTCGCCCAGCCGGTCGACGATCTCCGGCAGCCGGTCCTGACTGACGACGCGGGTCGCGATGGGCTGGCGGCCGGGCGGCTTCCCGGCGAGGCGGCTGACCGCCATCTCCCCCCATTGCGTCAGCAGCAGGGTGCGCGGGATGGGGGTGGCGGTCATCACCAGCATGTCCACCGCGTCGCCCTTCTCGGCCAGCATCAGTCGCTGGGCGACGCCGAAGCGATGCTGTTCATCGACCACGGCCAAAGCGAGGTCGAGGAAGACGACACCTTCCTGGAACAGCGCATGGGTGCCGAGCACCAGCGGGATCGACCCGTCGGCGAGGCCGGCCAGCACGCGCTTGCGCTCCTTGCCCTTCACCGATCCGGTCAGCAGCGCGACCTTCACGCCGGCGGCGTCGCACAATTTCTCGAAAGTCCGCAGATGCTGCCGGGCGAGCAGTTCGGTCGGCGCCATCAGCGCCGCCTGAGCCCCGGCCTCGGCCGCGCGCAGCATCGCCATGACCGCGACCAGCGTCTTGCCGGCGCCGACATCGCCCTGCAGCAGCCGCAGCATCCGGCGCGGGGCGGCGAGGTCGGCGTCGATCTCGGCAATGGCCTGGCGCTGGGCCTCGGTGGGCGGGAATCCGAAGGCAGCGAGCGCCTTCGCCCGCAGCACCTCGCCCCCGCCCAGCGCGCGGCCCGGCCGTTCGCGGGACCGCCGCCGCACCAGGCCGAGCGCCACCTGGCCCGACAGCAATTCGTCATAGGCCAGCCGGCGACGCGGGGCCTCGCCGGGTTCGGCCTCCGGCGCCTGGATGGCGCGCAGCGCGGGGCCGAAGCCGGGCCAGCCCTCACGACGCAGCAGCGGGGCGTCCTGCCATTCCGGCAATTCCGGCAGCAGCACGAGCGCCGCACCCATCGCCCGCGTCACCTGCGGCAGGGACAGCGCGCCGGTCAGCGGCCAGACCGGCTGGATCGCCGGGATGCCGTCCGCCTTGGCCGAAACCTGCGGGTTCACGATGACCCAGTCGTCGCCCTCATCCTTCAGGCTGCCGGCGAACCAGCGTGTCGCCCCGACCGGCAGGGCCTTCTCCGCCCAGGCCTTCTGCCAGTTCATCAGGAAGGCGGTCAGTGCCTCGCCCCCGGCCTCGCAGCGGACCCGGACATAGGGGCGCCCTTGCGCCGAGCGGCCCGGCTTGTGGGACCCGATGACGACCGGGATCAGGGCCTCGGAATCGGGCAGCGCCTGGGATGGGCGTTCGATGCGCCGCCGCGTCAGGTAGCGCTCCGGCAGGTGCAGCAGCAGGTCGAGCACGCGGGACCCGCCCGCGGCCTTGGCGATCAGCCGGGCCTCGTTCTCCTTCACCCCTTTCAGTTCGGCGATCGGCGCCATCAGCGGCGTCAGCGCATTGACGCCCGCATTGCTGCCAGGGGGCAAAGTCGCATCTGGTCGGGCTGACACGATTCCCATCGGCCTCTATATGCCAGGGCTGAGCCCATGCCCGAACCCCAGGACCTCGATCCCCGCCGCCGCCGTCTCGTCTACCGGGCGCTGCACCGCGGCACCAAGGAAGCCGATTTGATGATCGGCGGCTTCGTCGCGCGCAACATCGCCGAATTCACCGAGGCCGAGTTGGACGCAATCGAGGCCGTGTTGGAACATTGGGATGTGGATTTGGCCGATTGGCTGTCCGGCCGCCGGCCCATCCCGCCCGAGGCCGATACCCCCATGATGCGTCGCATGGCCGCCGAATGCGGCCGTACGGGTGCGGGCGTGCCCCCAGGGGCAGAACGGTGAGGGCCGTCACCGTCCACGGCGCCCCGGAAGGCTTCGACGCCCTTCTGCTGTGCCGTCGCCGCGCGGAAACCGATGCCCCCGTCGTCCATATCTGCCGCGACGATGCCCGCATGGCCCGCATGGCCGAGGCGATCGGCTTCTTCGCCCCCGAGGTCGAGGTGCTGCGCCTCCCGGCCTGGGACTGCCTGCCCTACGACCGCGTCTCACCCAACCCCGAGATCGTCGCCGAGCGCGTCGCCACCCTGACGCGCCTGCTGGAGCAGCCGGCCCGCCCGCGCATCCTGCTGACCACGGTGAATGCCGCCGCCCAGAAGGTGCCGCCGCCCGCGACCTTCGACGGTGCGACCATGGCCCTGAAGAAGGGCGGGCGCGTCGCACCCGAAGCCCTGACCGCCTTCCTGGAGGCGAATGGCTACCACCGCACCGGCACGGTGATGGAACACGGCGAATACGCCGTGCGCGGCGGCATCGTGGACCTGTATCCGGCCGGTGAATCCGACCCCGTGCGGCTCGACCTGTTCGGCGACGAGATCGAGGATCTGCGCCGCTTCGACACGGCGACCCAGCGCAGCGGCAAGGTGGTGCCGGAACTGCGCCTGCGCCCGGTGGGGGAGGTGTTCCTCGACGAGGCATCCCGCGCGCGCTTCCGATCCGCCTATCGCGAATTGTTCGGCGCGGCGGCGGCGGAGGACCCGCTCTATGTCTCGGTCAGCGCCGGCCGCAAGCATCCGGGCATGGAGCATTGGGCCGGCCTGTTCCACGACGGCATGGTTGCGCTGCTCGACTACACGCCCGGTGCGAGCGTCAGCCTGGACCATCAGGCGGATGACGTCGCCACCGCGCGCTTCGACATGGTGGCCGACCACTACCAGGCGCGCCGCGTGCCGGTGCGCGTCGCGGAAGGGGAGGTGCCCTATCGCCCCGCGCCGCCGCGCACCCTGCATCTCGACCGCGAGGATTGGGACGAGATGCTGGGCCGCGGCCAGGTGCTGCAGTTCAGCCCCTTCACGGGTGGGGCCGAGGGCGCGCAGGGGATCGAGGCCGGCGGGCGTCCCGGCCCGCTGCTGACCGATGCGCGCGCGGCCGGGGAGAACGTCTTCACCGCCTATGCCGGGCTGGTCGGCGCGCATCTGAAGGCGAAGCGGCGGCCGCTGCTGGCCGCCTGGACCAAGGGATCGCGGGAGCGCCTCGCCAACCTGCTCCGCGAGAACAGCATTGCGGCGGCAGTGGCCGAGGATTGGAAGACCGCCCGGGCGCTGCCTGAAGGCATCGTCGCCCTGGTGGTGATGGGCCTGGAGCGCGGCTTCGTCGCCGATGGCATCGCCGTCACGGCCGAACAGGACATCCTCGGCGAGCGCATCGCCCGGCCGGCACGCCGCCGCCGCCGCGCCGACCAGTTCATCGCCGACGCCACCGAGATCGCGGAAGGCGACCTCGTCGTGCACCAGGACCACGGCATCGGGCGGTATGAGGGCCTGACCACCATCGAGGTCAGCAGCGCCCCGCATGACTGCCTTCGACTGACCTATGACGGCGGCGACCGGCTGTTCGTGCCGGTCGAGAACATCGAGATCCTGTCGCGCTTCGGCACGGAAACGGCGGGCGTGGCGCTCGACAAGCTCGGCGGCGTGTCGTGGCAGAACCGCAAGGCCAAGGCGAAGTCGCGCATCCGCGACATGGCGGGCGAGCTGATCCGCACCGCCGCGCTGCGCCGGATGAAGGACGGCACGCTTGCAACGCCGCCCGAGGGGCTGTGGGATGAGTTCTGCGCCCGCTTCCCCTTCGCCGAGACGGAGGACCAGGCGCGCGCCATCGCCGATGTGCTGGAGGACCTGTCCGCCGGCCGGCCGATGGATCGCCTCATCTGCGGCGATGTCGGCTTCGGCAAGACCGAGGTCGCTTTGCGCGCCGCCTTCGTGAGCGCCATGAGCGGGTCGCAGGTGGCGGTCGTGGTGCCGACGACGCTGCTCGCCCGCCAGCATGCCCGCACCTTCACCGCGCGCTTCCAGGGCTTCCCGGTGCGCGTCGCGCAGCTGTCGCGCATGGTCACGGCCAAGGAAGCCGCGGAGGTCCGCGCGGGCCTGAAGGACGGGACCGTCAACATCGTCGTCGGCACCCATGCGCTGCTGGCGAAGGGCATCGAGTTCGGCGATCTCGGCCTCGTCATCGTCGATGAGGAGCAGCATTTCGGCGTCAAGCACAAGGAAGCGCTGAAGGCGCTCAAGACCGACGTGCATGTGCTGACGCTGACGGCGACACCCATCCCGCGCACGCTGCAACTCGCCCTGACCGGGGTGCGGGAGATGAGCGTGATCGCGACGCCGCCGATCGATCGCCTGGCCGTGCGCACCTTCATCATGCCCTGGGACCCGGTGGTCCTGCGCGAAGCGATCCAGCGCGAACGCTTCCGCGGCGGCCAGGTCTTCTGCGTGGTGCCGCGCATCGAGGACATGGCGAAAGTCGCCGAACGCCTGACCGAGATCGTGCCCGAGGCGCGCGTGGTGCAGGCGCATGGCCGCATCAGTCCGACCGAGCTCGAACGCATCATGACCGAGTTCGGCGACGGCAAGCATGACGTGCTGCTGGCGACGAACATCATCGAGAGCGGGCTCGACATGCCCGCGGTGAACACGCTGCTGATCCACCGCGCGGACATGTTCGGGCTGGCGCAGCTGTATCAGATCCGCGGGCGCGTCGGGCGCGGCAAGCTGCGCGGATACGCCTATCTCACCTGGCCGCAGTCGCACCGGCTGTCCGCCGCCGCGGAGAAGCGGCTTGAGGTGATGCAGACGCTCGATAACCTCGGCGCAGGCTTCACGCTCGCGTCCCACGACCTCGACATCCGTGGCGCGGGCAACCTGCTGGGCGAGGAACAGTCGGGTCAGATCCGCGAAGTCGGCATCGAACTGTATCAGCAGATGCTCGAGGAGGCGGTGGCCGACATCAAGGCGGGGCAGGGCAGGGACGGCAGCGATTCCGAACGCGACTGGACGCCGCAGATCAATCTCGGCCTGCCGGTGCTGATCCCCGAGACCTATGTCGCCGACCTGCCGGTGCGCCTTGGGCTGTATCGCCGCATCGGCGCGCTCGCCTCGGATGCCGAGACGGATGCGATGGGGGCGGAACTGGCCGACCGCTTCGGGCCGGTGCCGGCGGAGGTCGAGAACCTGCTCCAGGTCGTCGCCATCAAGCGGCTGTGCCGGGAAGCGGGGGTCGAGAAGCTCGATGCCGGGCCGAAGGGCGTGGTGCTGTCCTTCCGCGGCAACCGCTTCGCCGATCCGGCCGGGCTTGTCGGCTGGGTGACGGCTCAGAAGGCGCAGGTGAAACTGCGGCCCGATCACAAACTCGCGCTGTTGCGGGAGATGGACCTGCCGCAGCGTGTGAAGGCGGCGCGGGACCTGCTGACCTCGCTCGCACGGCTGGTGCGCCGCGCCCGCGCGGCCTGATCGCCGGCAGGGCGAACGGTATCGCGCGGAGGGTTGGCGCGCCGGCTGCGCGCCGGACATGGGCGGGCGGCCAGTTGCCAGCCGGCCCGGCCGGCCGTAAGCGAGTATCATTCCGACCGAGGTGCCTCCCTGATGATTGTTGCGTTTTCCCGGCCGGCCCGCCTGGCCTCCCTGGCGGCTGCTGCCTTCCTGCTCGTTGCCGGGGGACCACCGCCCGATCGCACCACCACCACGCGCCAGCGGGCCCTGCCGGCGGCGTCCGCACCTGCGCCGGCACCGGTGTCGGAGCCCGCGCCGGTGCCGGGGCCCTTGGTGAGCGCCCCCGCCGCCGCCGTGGCCGCCGTCGCGGCGCCGGACCTGTCGCACCTTTCGCCCGCCGATCGCGCCCGCGCGCTGGCCGATGCACGGCCCTGGTCGGGCACGCTGTTCGTCGGTTCCTCGGTGGCGGACGGCAAGCTGCGCGACCTGATCGTGTCCCCCTGGACCGGGTCCTGGGGCGACGACACGCTGGTCGGCGGCGCCGTGCAGTACCGCCTCGGTCGCTTCTGGCGCTTCTTCACCGTGGATCTGGAAGCCGGCAGCGCCTACCGCTTCGGCGACACGGAGGGCGGCGAGTTCTGGGGGGCGGTCTATCTCCGCTACGACGGCTTCCCCTGGTCGAACTACGTCTACACGACCATCGGCCTGTCCATGGGGCCTGACTTCGTGACGCGGCTGCCGCAGGTGGAACGGGGGACCGATGCGCGGCCGGAGCAGAACCAGTCCGCCTGGCTGAACTTCTTCTCGCCGGAACTGACCCTGGCACTGCCCGAATACCCGCAATACGAACTGGCCTTCCGCTACATGCACCGCAGCGGCATCTTCGGCCTCTACAACGGGGTATGGGAGGGCGCGAACTCCTTCGTGCTCGGCTTCCGCTACCGCTTCTGAGCATGACGTACGCGCAGACCGTCGCCCTGGTGCGACGGCTGCACGACATCTGAAGCAGCGGGGACGCCGCGGCGATCCCCGAGGCCTATGCGTGCGGCTTCGTCGCGCATAGGCCCAAGGGCTGAGGCGAACCGCCCGGCCATCACGACCAACATGCCGACACTGCGCGCGGTGGAACGCATTTGCGCCTCCTGCCCCGACTAGCCGGGGAGGCGGAGGGTGTGGTGTTCGGAGGCGATCGCATCGTGGTGCGCTACACCTCGACCGTCATGCGATCCGGACCGTTCCCAGATCGCCAGCGGGGCAGGGCTCGCGTCAGGGTCGCTGAGGTCTCGATCGTCCGCATCGCCGGGCGATGGTGCCCGAACGACGCTCTGGTGTTCTTCAAGCAACTGGACAGCGTGGACGCGTCGCGGCTGGGATCGATGCGCTTCCTTGACGCACGAGCGCACCCGTTCGGACGGCCGGCCAAGACGCAACGTTGCGTGGCACGAAGCGGCGGGCGGCAGACAGCGAGTGTCCTCCGAAACACCGCGCAACCGCACCAAGGACCCGCCCCGATCCACGAGCGCTTGCGCGCCCATCTCGACGGCCATGCACGACGCTACAATGCATGGAGCGAAGTGGCTGGCGGCTGTGGGCGAGTGTGCACTGATGTGCCACGTAATCGGATCGAGGCCTTGCCTCGATCCGCGAGCGCAAAGCGGGACCGCGCCCATCCCGGCAGCGGCCGCACCGCAACAGTGCATGGCGCGAAGGCAAGGGCCGCGGATGCGGCCCGCCCGCAGTCTGAGGGACAAAAGAAAAATGGTGGGCGCACGTGGGATCGAACCACGGACCTCCTGCGTGTCAAGCAGGCGCTCATACCACTGAGCTATGCGCCCCCCGTCCCGGCGGGGCCGCCTCCTTAGACGCGGTCGGCTGACCGCGCAAGGCCCCCCGGGATTTTGTTCACGCCTCGACCAGCGCGACGTCGAGAAGGCGTTCCAGAACCTCGGGTTCCTGGGCTCCGGCGATGGCGTGGCGGCCGGCCACGACGAAGCAGGGCACGCCGTTGATGCCCAGGCGGTGCGCCCGCAGATTCTCCGCATGCACGGCATCCGCATCGGCAACCGATTCGAGGAAGCGATGCACCCCCGCATGATCCAGCCCGACCCGCATGGCGAGCTGCACCAGCGTATCGACATGGCCGAGATCCGCGCCCTCGGCGAAGTGGCCGTGGA
This sequence comes from Roseomonas sp. SRI_022, assembly GCF_057586215.1. NCBI lineage: Bacteria > Pseudomonadati > Pseudomonadota > Alphaproteobacteria > Acetobacterales > Roseomonadaceae > Roseomonas > Roseomonas sp. SRI_022. The sequence goes on along the minus strand of NZ_JBYCZL010000006.1, from coordinate 125,405 downwards.
ACAGCGCATCGACCATCGCCTCGCCCAGGCCCTCGCGCGCCGCGAAGCGCACCAGGCGATGGGCATCGAGGCTCGAAGGCATGCGCCGGATGCGGTCGAAGCGGAAGGGCACGCCCTCCGCCAGGCCGAGCTCGGCGATGGTCGTATGCAGGCGCCGGGCGCGTTCCTCGCCGCCGAACTTCCGGGTCAGGAATTCCTGGCGCGGCAGTCCCGCCGCGGGGATGTCCGGGTTCAACAGGAAGGGCCGCCAGACGATGTCCACCAGGATGTCCGGCCGCGCCCGCAAGGCCCGCCGCAGCCGCCGCGTGCCGAGGTAGCACCAGGGGCAGACGAGGTCGAAGACGACCTCCACCTGCAACCGAGCGCGAGGGGGAACGAGAAGGTTCACGACGCGATCCTAGAGCAGCGTCCCATCGGGTGCCACCGCCGCTCGCCGGCCGCGCTCAGGGCGCCCCGCCGGGGGAGCGCGCCGGCGGCGGTGCCGCAAGCCTCACCCGGTCCCCGCCTTCCGCAAGCGCCTGCCGGTAGGCCGTCAGCGCGGCCGAGATCGCTTCCTCGAGCGCGGCGGGTTCCGCGCCGTCGCCCACCACGGCAATGCCAACGCTGACCGCCACGCGTCGGCCGCTCATCTCCGGATCGACCATCCGCTCGGAGGCGAGGGCGCGGAGGCGGGTCGCGACGCGCTCGGCCGATTCACCCGTGGCTGCTGGCAGCAGCGTGCCCAATACGTCGGGTTCGACATGGCCCGATAGGTCCCCGGCGCGCGTCGCATCACCCAGGATGGTTGCGAGGCTGCGCAGCATCTCGGCCGCCTGGCCGGGGCCACGCCGGTCAAGGATATGCGCGAGGCCATCGACCCCGGCAACAAGCATGACCGCGGGCGATCCTTCCCGGCGACAGCGGGCGAGGGCCGGGATGATCTGGCGCAGCAGCAGTGGGTGGTTGGGCAGGCCGGTGGTGGGGGCGAAGGGGGCGTCGCGCGCCGCATCCCGCGCCACGGCGTCGCGGTGGCGCAGCGTGCGCAGGAGGACGATGACGAGTGTGGGCAGCGTGAGTTGCGGAACCAGCCGCGCCAGCGCCTGCCATCCCAGCGGCGGACCGGCAGTGAAGTCCAACCCCAGCACGACAGCATTGGCCAGGAGTGCCACCGTACCGAGGACTGACAACTGCGCACGGCGTTGGTCGTGATGCCACTGGAACGTAGTGCGAAGTGCGAGGACGGCGACAGCGGCGGACAGCAGAATGGCCACCAGCTGTGTCGCCGCGAGGACCAGCGGAGCAGAGTTCAAGATTGCATGCCCATATCCAGGGGGACGGTCTGACCGACCCCCCTATTGGCTGCCATGCCCAAATGCACCGCCTCCTGGCGGCGACCATAGACCCGCGCCGCGGGACAATGCCAGAGCGTGCCAGATGGCCGGCAGCGACGCCGCCACCCGGTACGTTGTCAGAGCAGGAAGTCGGTGCCGGACAAGCTGCCGACACCCAGCAGGGTGATCGCCATATCAACCGTATTGTCGCCATTGGCGTCGAACAGCACGTCCGTGCCTCCCGCGACTGCGGTATGGCGGACTGATGCAATGCCGCCGCCGACGAAGCTACCGGACCCGGCCCAGAAGAACGCCTGGTTCCCGGCCGTGCCCGTGTTGGCGTCGATCCAGGCGACGTCGATGCGGTCGGTTCCGGTAACAAAATCAGCAATTACGTCACGTGTCGCGGCAGCGCTGTCGGCAAGCGCGAGATAGCGGAATCGATCAGCCCCATCCCCGCCTGCCAGAGTATCGGCGCCGGCATTGCCATACAGCGTATCGTTGCCATCCCCGCCCGACAGGGCATTGGCCAGCGCGTTACCACGCAACTCGTCATTGTGGATGGAACCGCGCAGGCTCTCGATCTGGACATAGACGTCGCCCAGCGCGTCCCCGGTATTCGCGCCGGGGGCATCGAGCCGGGCGATCACGGCCGCCGCGGCCGTGCTGTAATCCGCGAGATCGGTACCGTTGCCACCAACCAGGCGATCGGCGCCCGCGCCGCCATTGAGCGTGTCGTTGCCGTTCATGCCGAACAAGCTGTCCGCCCCGCTGCCGCCTGCAGCCACGTCGTCCAGCGCGCCGAGCACCGCCCGGTCCGCCCCGAAACCGAGGGTGATGTCGAAGCGTTCCGCCCCGGTCACTTGGGTTCCGTCGCCGACCAGCGTCGTCACTGCCCCGGCATTAACGAAGTTGAAGATGAGCGGCCCGGTGGCCGTGGCACGGTTGAGCACGGCGAGGTCGGTTCCGAGGCCGGCCACGAGCAGATCAACGCCGCCATAACTCTCAAGCCGGTCATCGCCGTCTGCACCGAACAACTGGTCGTTGCTGTATATCGGGCCGACCGGCTCGTCATCGATCAGCGTGTCGTTGCCGGTGCCTCCGAGGAGGCGATCCCCACCATTGCCGCCACGCAGCAGGTCATCGCCGGTGTCGCCGCCCAGCGTGTCCTGCCCATCGCCGCCTTCGAGCGTGTCGTTACCGCCACCACCGACCATCCAGTCATGGCCGCCGAGGCCACTGACGATGTCGCTGCCTTCTCCGCCGAAGAGATAGTTGTCGACCGTATTGCCTATGATGGTGTTGTCGAGCTCGCTGCCGCGGCCGAGCCGCGCCGTGCCGAGCAGCAGGAGACGCTCGAAGTTCAGGCCTTCGGCCAGCGTCCAATTCACGGTGGAGCGGACTTCGTCCGTGCCGTTGCCATTCGCCTCGGACAGCACGTCGGCGGTCGAGTCCACGTAATAGATGTCGTTGCCGAGGCCGCCCGACAGTGTGTCCGCGCCGGTGCCGCCGTCGAGCGTGTCGTCGCCCGACCCGCCCGTGAGAGAGTCCGTGCCGCCGCCGCCGAACAGCAGATCGTTCCCGTTGTTCGCGGTGACCACATCCGACAGGCCGCCAGTGGCGATGGTATCGTTGCCGTTGCCGGTCGTGATGTTGAAGCGCTCGACGCCCGTGCTCCGGGCTCCGTCCCCGACCAGCACCGTCTCAAGCAAGGCGTTCGTGAAGTTGAAGCTGAGTGCGATCGACGCGTTCGACCGGTTGAGGGTGAGCAGATCGATCCCCAGCCCACCATCAATGCTGTCCGCGCCGGCGTTGCTGGTGATGGTGTCGTCGCCATCACCACCGTTCAGCGTATCCAACGCAATGTTGGAGCTGTTGTCGCCGTCTACGAGCTGATCGTTATCCGCACCGCCAAAGAGTTGATCCTCGCCAAGGCCGCCGTCCAGGTTGTCGGCGCCGGCGTCGCCGAACAGGCGGTCGGCTCCACCCGAGGCCGTCAGCCGGTCATTGCCATCGCCGCCCTGCAGGGTGTCATTGCCGGAACCGGCGGAGATCTGGTCGTCGCCTGCCGCACCCGAGAGGGAATTCGCGCCGTCACCGCCGGTGATGTTGTCATTGCCGGACCCGGTGACGATTACATCGGCCGCGCTGCCGGTCGTGATGGCAAAGGACTCCACGCCGCGGACATTCGTTCCGTCGCCCACCAGTGCCGTGACGGCTTCCGCGCCTGCGAAGATGAAGGTCAACGATCCCACCGCACTGGACCGGTTCAGCGTCAGCCGATCCACACCATCGCCGCCATCGATGGAATCCGAGCCGCGCTGGCTCGTGATATTGTCGTCATTGGCGCCACCGAGCAGCGTGTCATCGGACACGTCGCTGCTGGAATCGCCATCCGTCAGCTGGTCGTTCCCGTTGCCGCCATCGAGGAGATCGCTCCCCTCACCACCGGCGAGATTGTCGTTGCCATCACCGCCGGACAGGGTATCGAGCCCCGTTCCACCCGTCAGGACATCATTGCCGCCGCGGCCCGAAAGCACGTCGTCGCCGGCATTGCCCGTCAGGCGATCGACACCATCACCAGTGGCGATGGTGTCCGCGCCGGTACCGCCTGCGATGATGAAACGCTCGATCCCGCTGACGACGACGCCGGCCCCGGACATCGTCGCGGCCAGATCGACGGACTGGACATCGAGGCCGAGCGCGGCACCGATGAAGGAGCGGTCGATCTGGGCCTCATCATCCCCGTCGCCGCCGTCGATCGTGTCCGCACCGGCATTGCTGATGATGACGTCGTTGCCTTCGCGGCCGTCGATGATGTCGGCGCCGGCCTCCGTGCGGGTGTCACCGTCATTGATCCGGTCGTTGCCGCCGCCGGCATCCATGACATCGGAGCCGAGGCCTCCATCGAGCGAATCATTACCGGTACCCGCATCGAGCGTGTCGCTGCCGCGACCGCCCAGCACGATGTCATCGCCCTGGTCGGAGATGAGCAGGTCGTTGCCGTCATTGCCTTCGAGCAGGTCGGTACCCCAGCTCGTGATAACGAAGTCGCCGCCACTGCCGCCACGGAAGGTGAAGGACTCAACGCCAGTGACGGTGGTGCCATCGCCCTCCACCGTGCTGAGGGCATCGGCGCCGCCGAAGATGAAGGTCAGCGACACCAGGCTGAAGGCGCGGTCGATCACGGCACGGTCGATGCCAAGTCCGCCATCGATCAGATCGCTGCCATTCATCGAGGCGAGCGTGTCATTGCCAACGCCGCCCAGGAGCGTGTCGATCGACGATGCGGCGGCGCTGTCGCCGTCGGTCAGGCTGTCATTGCCCTCGCCGCTGGACAGGCTGTCGGCGCCAAGACCGCCATCCAACGTGTCGTTGCCGATGCCGCCGTCGAGAATGTCGGCATCGGTCCCGCCATTCAGCTGGTCGTTGCCTGCGCCGCCCGAAAGCGTGTCGTTGCCGGCCTGTCCCGCCAACCGGTCATCACCGTCGGCACCGTTGATGCTATCGTCGCCGCCGCCGCCGTCGAGAAAGTCGTTCCCCGTCTCGCCGAAGATCGAGTCCGAGCCACCGAGGCCATAGATCGCGTCCGATCCACCACCGCCCAGGATCGTGTCATTGGCGCTGTCGGAACTCTCAATCGTTGTCGGGCCGCCATAAATGATGTCATCGCCTGACGATCCGATGAGGCTGTCAGGAGTGGTGTTTCCGAACAAATTCGCCATACGAAAGGGCTCCCGGTCGGCGATTCCTGGCGCTTGTTGCGCCTGTGCGGGAGTGAAGATTGCGTAAATCTTGAGAAAATAGAAGAAACAAATGATCCCAATTTATCGACACGGATCATGAATGGGATGCATGGTGCCCATGGCTACGTACCGAAGGGATGGCAGCACTCGCTGCGCCCATCCGGTACGGATCAAGATCTATCCGATAACGCAATTACGCCAGCTACGGCTGACCGATGCGCGAAGCAGCATCGCGCCAACGCGCGGAGAACAGTCAGATCTGGCGGATGGGGTGGGATTCGAACCCACGAGGGCTTGCACCCTGGCGGTTTTCAAGACCGCTGCCATAGACCACTCGGCCACCCATCCAGACGCGACCGGCCTACTCGCCGGCCAGGCGCGCGGCCATCATCGGCGCGCCGAGACGCAGCATGCCGTGGACGTCGGCGGCCTTGTCGAGGTTCAGCACCGCATCCGCAAGCGCCTTGGCGCGCTCCGCGCCCAGCACCGCATCGGCCAGGCCGTGGAACTTCGCGCGGATCTCGGCCTCGGTCAGGAAGTTGGCGGGTTCGCCCTTCGGCACATTGACCTTCTTCACGAAGGTCTGGCCGCGCGCTTTCACCGTTAGCTTGCCCGACATGTATTCGGGGAAGTCGGACTCAACCTCGTCATCTTCGACCGGCAGGATCTTCTTCATCAGGCCGCGCAGGTCGGCATCCTGCAGCCAGGCGTAGCTGTCCCAGCCGAAATGGCCGCGGGCCAGCGCGCAGGCCACCACGAAGGGGCCGGAGAACTGGCCATCCACGATGTTCTGTGGGTTCTGCTTGTACTGCGTCGGCGCGCCCACCAGCAGCATGCCCTTGTTCGGCAGGCCCATGGTGACGCTCTCGATCTCCTCGGTCTTGAGACCGAGCTCTGCGCGCAGCGCCAACGCCGCGTCCACATTGGCGTGGCCGTAGCGGCAGGACGGATAGGGCTTCACCGCCGTCTCCATCAGTTCCCACTCGCTGCCGAGGTTGCGGATGGCGCGTTCCGGCGTCGGGTTCGGGGCATAGGCGCGCAGGAAGCCAGCACGGCCTTCCAGCGCCTCGCCGGCGCCGCGGAAGCCCTCGCGCGCCAGCGACGCGGCGGTCAGTCCGTTCAGCGCCGACCAGCCGACCTGGAACCGCTTTGTCCACGCGCCATTGGCGAGGAACTGCAGCGAGCCGGCGGCCTGGGACAGCGCGATGCCGAAGGCGTCCTCGACCTGCGCGGCCGACAGGCCGAAGACGCGCGCCGCCGCGGCCGCCGCGCCGAAGGCGCCGCAGGTCGCGGTCGGGTGGTAGCCGCGGTCGTAATGGTCGCCGCCGGGCAGGGACAAAGCGAGCCGGCAGGTCACCTCATAGCCGGCGACGATCGCGCCGAGCACGGTACGGCCATCCGCGCCCACCATCTCGGCCGCGGCGAGAGCCGCCGGGATCACCGGAGCTCCGGGGTGCAGCGTGCCGGCGGCATGGGTGTCGTCGAAATCGAGCGAATGGGCCGTGGTGCCGTTGACCAGCGCCGCACCCGCGGGGGTGTAGCGCGCCGAGTCGCCGAACACCGCCGCCGAACCCGCCGCAAGGCCGAGCGAGCGCACCGCGGCCAGCAGCGGCGCCGTGCTCTCGGCATCGTGACGCCCGCGCAGCATGTTGCCGACGAGGTCGAGGACCAGGAAGCGCGTGCGCTCCTGCAACTCGGCCGGCAACGTTTCGAAGCGGATCGCGGCGGTGAAGGCGGCGAGGTCGCGCGTTACGGCAGCCATGGCGTTTGTCCTCCGGTCTATCGCTGCGCTTGTAGCACTCCCGGCGTAACGGCCAAGGCATGCAACTGGCGTTTGCGTCCCGGCGGGACGCATGGCACCTCACCGGTATGATCACGCGCCGCATCCTCCTCGCCGCCGCGCCGCTCGCCGGTTGCGCGGCCTCGCCCCCCGCCAGCACGCCGGCCGCGACGGCCGCACCGGCGCCGGCCGCGCCGCAGCCCAGCGCGCCCGAATACCAGCCGGTCGCCTCGGTGTCGTTCGACCGCTTCGTCGAAGGGGTGAAGACGGAAGGCCGGCGGCGCGGCCTGTCCCAGACCATGCTGAATACCGCCTTCGCCGGGGTCCGGCCGAACCAGCGCGTCATCGAACTGGACCGCCGCCAGGCCGAAGGCGGCATGGCGTGGGAGGAATATCGCGACCGCATCATGGTCTCGCCGACCCGGGTGCAGAACGGTCGCCGCAACTACGCCGAGAATGCGGAACTGCTCCGCCGGATCGAAGGGCGCTTCAGCGTCTCCCCGCGCGTCATCGTCGCGATCTGGGGGGTGGAGACGAATTTCGGCGGCAATACCGGCGGCTTCAAGGTGGTCGAGGCACTGGCGACGCTCGCCTGGGAAGGCCGCCGCGCATCGTATTTCCGCACCGAGCTGTTCGCCGCGCTGAAGATCCTGGACGACGGGCACATCCGCAACGACCGCATGATGGGCTCCTGGGCCGGCGCCATGGGCCAGCCGCAGTTCATGCCGACCAACTTCGAGCGTCTTGCTGTCGATTTCGACGGGGACGGGCGGCGCGACATCTGGGACAGCCGGCCGGATGCGCTGGCTTCCATCGCCAATTATTTCCAACGCAACGGCTGGCGCGCCGGCGAGCCCTGGGGCCTCGCGGTGACGCCGCCGCCCGGCTTCAACGCGGCGGGCGCGGATAACACCATGCGCCCGATGCGCGACTTTGCGCGAATGGGCTTCCGCACCGAGGCTGGCGGCGCGCTGCCGGATGGGCCGGAGGCGCAGGTCGTGCTGCCGAACCGCGGCAATGGCCAGGTCTTCCTCGGCCACCACAATCTGCGGGTGATCCGGCGCTACAATTCGCCGGTGAATTACGGCCTTTCGGTCGGACTGCTGTCGGACCGCGTTGCGTGAGGGTGCGCTTCCTCCTGCCGCTGCTGTTGGCCACCGCCTGCAGCAGCGAGCAGCCGCGCTACCTGGTCGGCGAGCCCTACAGGATGGGTGGCGTCTGGTCCTATCCGCGGGAGGATTTCGCCCTGGTCGAGACCGGGCTCGCGACGCGCCAGGCCGGGCCGGGCTGGAATACGCCGACGGCGAATGGCGAGGCCTGGAGTTCGTCCCGCGCGCTCGCCGCCCATCGCACGCTGCAATTGCCGGCGGTGGTGACGGTGACGAATCTCGAGAACGGCCGTGCCCTGACGCTGCGCGTGAATGACCGCGGGCCGGCCAATCCGGGCCGGGTCATCGGGCTGTCGGACCGCGCGGCGGACCTGCTCGGCATTCCCGCCGGCGGCAGCCCGCAGGTGCGGATCGAAGTCGATGGCGAGCGGAGCCGTGCGCTCGGCGAAAGGACGCTTGGCCGCCCGCCCGAAGCGGTGGCGATCGAGACCGCCCCGCGTGCGGCCGTGGCCGCGGAGAGCCTCGACCCACTGCCCGGCGCGCGCACGGCCGGCCAGCGTGCCGTCGTGACGGCGGTTGCCGCCACGGCACCGGTGGCATCCGCGCCGCCGCCCGAGGTCGTGCTACCCGAAACCGTTGCCACCGGTGCGCCGCGCCCGGGCCGAATCCTTGTCGAGGCTGGCATCCTGTCGCGCGCCGATGCCGCGCAGCGCCTTGCCGCCCGCGTCCCTGGGGCACAGGTGGAAGCCTTCGGCCCGCGCCGCGACCAGCGTTACCGCGTACGCGTCGGGCCCTTCGCCACCGCCGCACAGGCCGACGCGGTGCTTGAGCGGACTCTGGCCGGGGGAGTATCCGGTGCACGGATCCTGGTGGACTGAGATGACGCGCCGGAAGCAGGAATTGCCCGCATGACCGATCGACGCACGCTGCTCGGCGGAGCCCTGGCCGGGCTGGTCGGCCCGGGGCTCGCGACGCCCGCCTTGGCCCAGCAACGCCCGGCACAAGGCGGCCGGCGCGGCGCGGCGCCCGCGCGCCCGGCGGGGTCGCCGGCGGATACGCCGCTCGGCCCGGTCGATGTGCAGGCGCGTCAGGCGCTGATCGTGGATTTCGCCACCGGCGCCACGCTTCTCGAGAAGAACGCCGATGAGCGGATGCCGCCATCGTCGATGTCCAAGCTGATGACGATGTATGTCGTCTTCGAGAAGCTGAAGGCCGGGCAGTTGCAGCTCGACCAGTCGCTGCCGGTCAGCGAGCGGGCCTGGCGCATGGGTGGGTCCAAGATGTTCGTGGACCTCGGCGCGCAGATCCGCGTCGAGGACCTGATCCATGGCGTCATTGTGCAGTCGGGCAACGATGCCTGCATCGTGCTGGCCGAGGGCATCAGCGGCAGCGAGACGCAATTCGCCGAGCTGATGAACGAGACCGGGCGGCGGATCGGGCTGACCAACAGCAGCTTCCGCAATTCCACCGGCTGGCCGGACCCCGAGCACCGCATGACGGCGCGTGACCTCGCGACGCTGGCGCGGCGGATCATCTTCGACTTCCCGGATTACTACGCTTTCTACAATCAGCGTTCCTTCCGCTACAACAACATCACCCAGGAGAACCGCAACCCGCTGCTGGCGCGCGTCGCCGGGGCGGATGGCCTCAAGACCGGCCATACCGAGGAAGCCGGCTATGGCCTGACCGGCAGTGCCAAGCGCGGTGACCGGCGGGTGATCCTGGTGGTCAATGGCCTTCCTTCGATGCGCGCCCGCGCCGAGGAATCGGAACGCCTGATGGAATGGGCCTTCCGCGAGTTCGAGGCGGTTGTGCTGTTCCGCGCCCAGGACACGATCGAGGAAGTCCCGGTCTATCTCGGCGAGCGGTCCAAGGTGCCGATGGTGGGCGGGCGCGACCTGGTGCTGACACTGCCGCGGCAATGGCGGTCGCGGCTGCAGGTTCGCCTGCAATACGACGCGCCGCTGACTGCGCCGGTCGCGCGAGGGCAGCAGATCGGCGAGATGCTGGTGGGCGGGCAGGGCGTGCCGGAACTGCGCGTGCCGCTGCTGGCCGGGGCGGATGTCGAGAAGCTGGGCCTGATCTCCCGCATCCCGGCGGTGGTCAGCCAGTTCGTCTTCGGAACGCGGGGCTGACGGCGGGGTTCCGTCGCTCGCCCGGCCGGACCATCCTTCCCGCATGACGATGACCGGTCGGTTCATCACGCTCGAAGGCGGCGAGGGGGCAGGGAAGTCCACCCAGGCTCGCCGCATCGCCGCGGCACTCGCTGGCAGCGGCCTGCCGGTGCTGCGCACGCGCGAACCAGGCGGCACACCCGGCGCCGAGCGCATCCGCGACCTGCTGCTTGGCCACGGCCCCTGGGACCCGGTGGCGGAGGCGATGCTGCATTTCGCAGCGCGGCGCGAGCACTTGGCGAAGACGATCCGGCCCTTCCTCGAGGCCGGGGGTTGGGTGGTCTGCGATCGCTTCGCGGATTCGACCCTGGCCTATCAGGGTGCGCAGGGCTTACCGCGCGAGGTCTGGGCCCGGCTTGCCGATGTCGCGCTGGATGGCTTCGCGCCGGATGCGACGCTGGTGCTCGACATGCCGCCGGAGGACGGCATGGCCCGTGCCGCGGCGCGCAGCGGGGCAGATCGCTACGAACGAATGGGCGTGGCCTTTCACGCGCGGGTGCGGGCCGGCTTCCTGGCGATCGCGGCGGCTGAGCCGGGGCGATGCGCGGTGGTGGATGCCTCGGGCAGTCCCGATGCCGTGTTCGCGGCGATCGGGACGGCGCTGCGGGCGCGGCTCGGGGTGGTGCTGTGAGGCGGAGGGGCTCTGCCCCTCCGGGCCACCCCGCCAAAGGCCAGTGGCCTTTGAAATGCCAGCATTTGGCGCTGCGTGGCAATGGTGCGCCGACTGGCCTGCGGACATGACCGACCCGCGCGCCACCCCCGATCTGGTCGGTCATGACGACGCGGCCCGCACCCTGGAGGACGCAGCCCGTTCCGGCCGCCTCCATCACGCTTGGCTGATCTGCGGTGCGCCGGGCATCGGCAAGGCGACGCTCGCCTGGCGCTTCGCTCGCTGGCTGCTGGCGGGCATGCCGGAGGCGACGCCGCCCCTGCAGGTCGATCCGGCAAGCCCGGTCTTCCGCCGTGTCGCCGCCGACACCCATGCCGACTGCTTCACGCTTGAGCCGAACACCGGCGATCGCGGCGTGAAACGCATCCTGCGCGTCGAGGATGCGCGGGAGGCCGTGCGCTTCCTGACCCAGACGGCGGCCGAGGGCGGCTGGCGTGTGGTGGTGATGGATGAGGCGGAGCGCGCAGACCAGGCCGCCGTGCAGAACACGCTGCTGAAGACGCTCGAGGAACCGCCGCCGAAGACCGTGCTGCTGCTGGTCTGCTCGGCGCCGCAGAAGCTGCTGCCGACCATCCGCAGCCGCTGCCGGCGGCTGGATCTCAATCCGCTGTCAGGGCCGGATATGGAGGCGCTGCTCGCGCGCCTGCTGCCGGATGCATCAAAGGCTGAGCGGGCGCGCCTTGCGACACTGTCGGCCGGATCGCCCGGGCGGGCGATGGCGCTGATGGAGGCGGGAGGCCTTGCCCTGCAGGATGCCGTGGAATCGAGCCTCGCGGCACTGACGAAGGGAGAGCCACGGGACCACGCGCTGGCGGACCGCCTCGCGATGGATCGGACCGGCGGAGCCTTTGGCATCTTCTTCGGGTTGCTGCGCGCGGCGATTGCCGCGGCGCTGCGCGATGCGGCGCGCGGACGACCGGCGCCGCCCTGGATGGACCGCCATCCGCTTGCCGTCTGGGCGGGGCTGTGGGATAGGCTCGGCACTCTCGCGGACGATACCGAGCGGTTGAATCTTGACCGCAAGCAGGCCGTGCTCACGGGCCTTTCCTGGCTCGCGCGCCCCTGAGACGGAGCGTCCGGAGCGTTTTCAGATCCGGCGGCGACGCCGGATGACTCGGAAAACGCGACCAGCAAAGTTCCTGACCGGACATCCCATGGCGAAGCCACCGATCTACTACACGACGCCGATCTACTACGTGAACGACAAGCCCCATATCGGGCATGCCTATACCTCGCTGGCGACCGACGTGCTGGCGCGCTTCAAGCGCCTGGACGGGCATGAGGTCTTCTTCCTGACCGGCACCGACGAGCACGGCCAGAAGGTGGAGAAGGCGGCGAAGGATGCGGGGGAGGACCCGCAGGCCTTCACCGATCGCGTCAGCCAGGCCTTCCGCGACCTGACGACCACGATGGGCTTTTCCAACGACGACTTCATCCGCACCACGGAACCGCGCCACAAGGCGGCCTGCGTCGCGCTGTGGAAGGTGCTGGCGGAGAAGGGCGAGATCTACCTCGGTGACTACGAAGGCTGGTACGCCGTTCGTGATGAAGCATTCTACGGCCCGGACGAGCTGACCGAGCGGGACGGCGTGAAGTATGCGCCGTCAGGGGCGCCGGTGGAGTGGGTGAGGGAGCCGTCCTACTTCTTCCGCCTGTCCAAGTGGCTGCCCGAGTTGCTGCGCCGCTACGACCTGCCGGAGGGCCATCCGGACCGCATCGACATCCAGCCGGAATCCCGACGCAACGAGGTGCGCGCCTTCGTCGCCCAGGGCCTCAAGGATTTCGGCGAAGGATCCCCGAAGCTGGATCTTTCCGTCTCCCGCACGTCCTTCACCTGGGGGGTGAAGGTGCCGGGGGATGAGAAGCACGTGATGTATGTGTGGGTCGATGCGCTGACCAACTACATCACCGCCGCCGGGTATCCGGATGAAGGCGCGGCGCGCTGGAAGTTCTGGCCGGCGGATGTGCATTTCGTCGGCAAGGACATCGTCCGCTTCCACACCATCTACTGGCCGGCGATGCTGCTGGCGGCCGGGCTGGAGCCGGCGAAGCGCGTCTTCGCCCATGGCTGGTGGACCAATGAAGGCCAGAAGATCAGCAAGTCGCTGGGCAATGTGATCGACCCGGTGGCGCTGGTCGAGGAATACGGGCTCGACCCCGTGCGCTACTTCCTGCTGCGGGAAGTGCCCTTCGGGCAGGACGGAGATTTCTCCCGCAAGTCATTGGGGAATCGACTGAATGGGGAACTGGCAGATGCGCTGGGGAACCTCGCCAACCGGACTCTGTCGCTGATCCAGCGCAATTGCGAAGGGAAGCTGCCCGAGGCCGGTGACGCGGTGGTTGGCCGGGAGTTCCTGGAAGGCGTCGTGGCGCTGCCCGCACAGGTGCGGGAACGGCTCGACCGGCAGGAATTCCACCTGGCGTTGGAAGCCGTGATGGCCTCGGTGCGTGATGCCAATGGCTACATCACACTGGAAGCCCCCTGGGCGCTGAAGAAGACCGATCCCGTTCGGATGGCGGTGGTGCTTCGCCATCTGCATACCGCGCTGCGCTGCTACGCCACGCTGCTGCAGCCCTTCATGCCGGAGACGGCGGGGAAGATGCTGGATCAGCTCGGCGTCCCGGTCGCCGCGCGGGACATCGCCGCCCTGGGTACGGCACTGCCGGCCGGCATTGCCCTGCCGGCCCCCGCGCCGCTGTTCCGCAAGATCGAGTTGCCGGCCGCCTGACCATGCTGATCGATAGCCATTGCCACCTCGACTACTACGTCGAGGCCGAGATCGAGCAGATCGTCGCGCGCGCCAGGGAAGCCGGCGTCGCCCGCCTGGTCACCATCGGCGTGCGCATGTCCCAGGCCGCCAAGGTGAAGGAGCTAGCCGAACGCTTCCCCGAGGTCTGGGGCACCGTCGGCATCCATCCGCACAATGCCGGGGAAGGGCCGCTGCCGACCTCGGAGGAGATCGCGGCGGCCGCCGACCACCCGCGCATCATCGGCATCGGGGAAAGCGGGCTCGACTACTTCTACGACAAGGCGCCGCGCGAGGCGCAGGCTGAGAATTTCCGTCGCCACATCCGCGCCGCCCGCCTGGCTGGCCTGCCTCTCGCGATCCATGCCCGCCAGGCGGATGACGACATCCTGGCGATCCTGCGGGAGGAACGTGACGCCGGCGGCTGCTTCGATTTCCTGCTGCATTGCTTCAGCAGCGGGCGGGAACTTGCGGAAAAGTCGGTCGAAATGGGCGGCTACGTGTCGTTCTCCGGCATCCTGACCTTCCCGAAATCCCAGGACATCCGCGACATCGCCCGCGACCTGCCGGCCGACCGGCTATTGGTGGAGACCGACGCGCCCTACCTCGCCCCGGTGCCCTTCCGGGGCAAGCGCTGCGAACCGGCCATGGTCGCCCATACCGCCAAGGTGCTGGCCGAGGTCCGCGGCCTGGAGATGGCGGCACTCGAGGATCTGACCACCGCGAACTTCCAGCGCCTGTTCAAGAAGATGGCCTGAGCCCTTGCTGAAGGTGACTCTTCTGGGTTGTGGCGGGTCCGGTGGCGTGCCGCAGATCGGTGGGGAGGACGGAAGGGGCTGGTGGGGCGCCTGCGACCCGGCCAACCCGCTGAACCAGCGCACCCGCTCCTCCATCCTGGTCGAGGGCAATGGCGGCGGGCGGCTGCTGGTCGATACCGGGCCGGACCTGCGGACCCAACTGCTCGCCTGTGGCGTGGCGGGGGTGGATGCCATCCTGTTCACCCATGACCATGCCGACCACGTCATGGGCATGGATGAGGTGCGGATCCTCAACCGCATCATCGGCCGGCCGCTCGAAGCCTTTGGGATGGAACGGACGCTCGAGACGCTGAAGCAGCGTTTCGATTATGCCTTCCTGCCTTCCACCGGGCCGATCTTCTACCGCCCGGCGGTGGACCCGGTGCGGCTGCAGGCGGGGGATACCGTGGCGATGGCCGGCCATGCCGTGCAGACCTTCAGCCAGGACCACGCGGTGATGGAGACGCTGGGCCTGCGCATCGGCGGCTTCGCCTATTCCACCGACCTGGTGCGGCTGCCGGAGGAGAGCATCCGGCACCTTCACGGCCTGGATACCTGGGTCGTGGGATGCTTCCAGCGGCGGCCCCACAAGGTGCACGCCAATCTGGACCAGGTACTGGAATGGGTGGAGATGTTGCGCCCGCGCCGCACCGTGCTGACGCATATGAGCCCCGACCTCGACCACGGCTGGCTGCGGGCCCACCTGCCGCCGGGGGTGGAGCCGGGACACGACGGCATGGTCCTGACGCTGCCCTGAAACGGGCGGGGCTTTCACGCCGGCGGGGGATGCCCCACATTCGCCACGAAGACGGCGGGCTGATTCGGCCCAGCCGGGACGAAAGGACATCATCATGATTCGGGATCGCGACCCGGTCGAAGTCTACAACAATACCCTTGTTCCCATGGTCATCGAACAGACCGCCCGGGGGGAGCGCGCTTTCGACATCTATTCGCGGCTGTTGAAGGAACGCATCATCTTCCTGACGGGCCCGGTCTTCGATCAGGTTTCTTCTCTGATCTGCGCCCAGTTGCTGTTCCTGGAAAGCGAGAACCCGTCGAAGGACATTGCCTTCTACATCAATTCTCCGGGCGGCGTGGTTTCGGCAGGGCTCGCGATGTACGACACCATGCAGTACATCCGGGCCCCGGTCAGCACGGTCTGCATTGGCCAGGCGGCGTCGATGGGCTCGCTGCTGCTCACGGCCGGGGCCAAGGGCAAGCGGTATGGCCTGCCGAACAGCCGGATCATGGTCCACCAGCCCTCCGGCGGCGCGCAGGGCCAGGCGACGGACATCGAGATCCAGGCCCGCGAGATCCTGAAGCTGCGCCAGCGGCTGAACGAGATCTACGTGAAGCACACCGGCCAGCCGATCGAGGCGATCGAGCGCAAGCTGGAGCGCGACACCTACATGTCGGCCGAGGAAGCCCGGGATTTCGGCCTCATCGACCACGTCGTCGAGGAGCGCCCCGTCCCAGCCAGTGAGACGACCAAGGCGTGACCTGCCTGGCCGGCCGGCCCGTGTTTCACTTTCCCCCCGGGCCACCGGGGGCTACATTCCTGTTGCAGTTTCCCGCACTTCCGGGGAACACGGAGACCGCATGAGCAAGTCCGGCGATTCCAAGAACACACTCTACTGCTCGTTCTGCGGCAAGTCGCAGCATGAGGTCCGGAAGCTGATCGCCGGGCCGACGGTCTTCATTTGCGACGAGTGCGTCGAACTGTGCATGGACATCATCCGCGAGGAGCACAAGACAACTCTTGTGAAGTCCCGCGATGGCGTGCCGACGCCCAAGGAGATCTGCAAGGTCCTCGATGACTACGTGATCGGGCAGGACCACGCGAAGAAGGTCCTCTCGGTCGCGGTGCACAACCATTACAAGCGCCTCGCCCATGGCGGGAAGAACCCCGACATCGAGATCGCCAAGTCGAACATCATGCTGGTCGGGCCGACGGGCTCGGGCAAGACGCTGCTGGCGCAGACGCTGGCCCGCATCCTCGACGTGCCCTTCACCATGGCGGATGCGACCACGCTGACCGAGGCCGGCTATGTCGGCGAGGATGTCGAGAACATCATCCTCAAGCTGCTGCAGGCCGCGGACTACAACGTGGAACGGGCGCAGCGCGGCATCGTCTACATCGACGAGGTCGACAAGATCAGCCGCAAGTCGGACAACCCCTCGATCACGCGCGACGTGTCGGGTGAGGGCGTCCAGCAGGCGCTGCTGAAGATCATGGAAGGCACCGTGGCCTCGGTGCCTCCGCAGGGCGGCCGGAAGCATCCCCAGCAGGAGTTCCTGCAGGTGGACACCTCCAACATCCTGTTCATCTGCGGCGGCGCCTTCTCGGGGCTCGAGAAGATCATCGGCGCGCGCGGCAAGGGCTCGGGCATCGGCTATGGCGCCGACGTCCGCGACCCGGATGAGCGCCGCACCGGCCAGATCCTGCGCGAGGTCGAGCCCGAGGACCTGCTGAAGTTCGGCCTGATCCCGGAATTCATCGGCCGTCTGCCGGTTGTCGCCACGCTCGACGATCTGGACGAGAAGGCGCTGATCGAGATCCTGACCAAGCCGAAGAACGCGCTCGTCAAGCAGTACGGCCGGCTGTTCGAGATGGAGGGGGCGAAGCTCACCTTCACTGAGGACGCGCTGAAGGCCGTCGCCACCCGTGCCATCCACCGCAAGACCGGTGCGCGCGGGCTTCGTTCGATCATGGAGGCGATCCTGCTCTCCACCATGTTCGACCTGCCGGGTCTTGAGGCGGTCGAGGAAGTGGTGGTGAACCGGGAGGTCGCGGAAGGCCGCGCCCAGCCGCTGTTCATCTATGGCGAAAGGCCGGCCGAGCAGACCTCGGCGTGAGCCACCGGCAAGGCGCCCCGCCGGGGCGCCTTGTCAAGATCTTGAGCGGGTGCCGACCGGGTCCCACATCCCGGTATAACCGTGGCGCCCCACCCGTGCCGCTTTCGGGCGGGCCGGGCGCCGACTGTCCCTTGTGAGGTCACATGACGGATACCATCCGCGGCGAATTGCTTCCGGTGCTCCCCCTGCGGGACATCGTGGTGTTCCCGCACATGATCGTCCCCCTCTTCGTCGGCCGCGAGAAGTCGGTTCGCGCGCTTGAGGCGGTGATGAAGGACGACAAGCAGATTCTGCTCGTCGCGCAGAAGAACGCTGCGCAGGACGACCCGGGTGCGGATGACCTGTACCAGGTCGGCACCGTCTCAACGGTCCTGCAACTGCTGAAGCTGCCGGACGGCACCGTGAAGGTACTGGTCGAGGGCGGCCGCCGCGCCAAGATCACCGCCTTCAAGGAGACCGCGAACTACTTCGAGGCCTTCGCCGAGCCGGTCGAGGAAGCCGCCGCCGAGCCGCGCGAGGCCGAGGCGCTGGCGCGCACCGTCGTCTCCCAGTTCGAGCAGTACATCAAGCTCAACAAGAAGATCGCCCCCGAGGTGCTGGTCTCGATCAACCAGATCGAGGAGCCGGCTAAGCTCGCGGATACGGTCGCCTCGCATCTCGGGCTGAAGATCCCCGAGAAGCAGGAACTGCTGGAGACGCCGTCCGTGACGGCGCGGCTCGAGCGCGTCTTCGCCCATATGGAGGGCGAGATCGGCGTGCTGCAGGTGGAAAAGCGCATCCGCAACCGCGTGAAGCGGCAGATGGAGAAGACGCAGCGCGAGTACTATCTGAACGAGCAGCTCAAGGCGATCCAGAAGGAGCTGGGCGAGGGCGAGGACGGCAAGGACGAGGCCGCCGAGCTGGAGGCCAAGATCAAGGCCACCAAGTTCAGCAAGGAAGCGCGCGAGAAGGCGATGCAGGAGCTGAAGAAGCTCCGCTCGATGTCGCCTATGTCCGCCGAGGCGACGGTGGTGCGCAACTACCTCGACTGGATGCTGACCATCCCCTGGAAGAAGCGTTCCAAGGTCCGCAACGACATCATCGAGGCGGAGAAGGTGCTCGATGCCGACCATTTCGGCCTGGAGAAGGTGAAGGAGCGGATCATCGAGTATCTGGCGGTGCAGTCGCGCTCGCCGAAGATCCGTGGCCCGATCCTGTGCCTGGTGGGCCCGCCCGGCGTGGGCAAGACCTCACTTGGCAAGTCGATCGCCAGGGCCACGGGGCGCAACTTCGTGCGCATGTCGCTCGGCGGCGTGCGGGACGAGGCCGAGGTGCGCGGCCATCGCCGGACCTATATTGGGTCCATGCCCGGCAAGGTGATCCAGGGCATGAAGAAGGCGAAGACCAGCAATCCGCTGTTCCTGCTCGATGAAATCGACAAGCTCGGCGCCGATTGGCGCGGGGATCCGTCCTCGGCGCTGCTGGAGGTGCTGGACCCCGAGCAGAACAGCACCTTCGCCGACCACTACCTGGAAGTGGACTACGACCTGTCGGACGTGATGTTCGTGACGACCGCCAACAGCCTGCGCATGCCGCAGCCGCTGCTGGACCGCATGGAGATCATCCGCATCCCCGGTTACACCGAGGATGAGAAGGTCGAGATCGCCAAGCGCCACCTGATGAAGAAGGTGAGCGAGGCGAACGGCCTGAAGGATGCCGAGTGGTCGGTTTCCGACACCGCGATCCGTGACCTGATCCGCTATTACACGCGCGAGGCCGGGGTCCGGAACCTCGAGCGTGAGATCGCGGGGCTGGCGCGCAAGGCGGTGAAGGAGATCGTCTCCAAGCAGTCGAAGAAGGTCGCGATCACCCACAAGAACCTCGAGAAGTTCGCCGGCGTGCGGAAGTTCCGCTACGGCGAGGCCGAGGCGGAGGACATGGTGGGCGTCGTCACCGGCCTCGCCTGGACCGAGGTGGGCGGCGAGATCCTGACCATCGAATCGGTGCTGCTGCCCGGTAAGGGCAATGTGAAGACCACCGGCAAGCTCGGCGACGTGATGCAGGAAAGCGTCTCGGCCGCGATGTCCTATGTCCGCTCCCGCTCGACGACCTTCGGCATCAAGCCGACGGTGTTCGAGAAGCGCGACATCCATGTGCACGTGCCGGAAGGTGCGACGCCCAAGGATGGGCCTTCGGCGGGCATCGCGATGGCGACCTCGATCGTCTCGGTGCTGACCGGCATCCCGGTGCGGCGCGACATCGCCATGACCGGCGAGATCACGCTGCGCGGGCGGGTGCTGCCGATCGGCGGGTTGAAGGAGAAGCTGCTGGCCGCGCTGCGCGCGGGCATCAAGACGGTCTTCATCCCGAAGGAGAACGAGAAGGACCTCGCCGAGATCCCCGACAACGTGAAGAGGAACCTCGAGATCCTCGCGGTGTCGCACGTCGATGAGGTGATCAGCCGGGCGCTGGTGAAGAAGCCCGAACCGATCACCTGGGCGGAGCCGGAGGAAACCCCGGCGCCGCGCGCCGGGGAGGGAACGGCGGCCGGGACCGTGCTGCCGCACTGACCCGATTCGCGCCATTCGGGTGACCAAAAAGCCCCGGCGGAGCATGGCTTCGCCGGGGTTTTCTGTGGAAAACTGAGGCCAGCGTTGCATTCCTGCCGCATGATGCGGCGCAAATGGCGGTTTTCCGCCGCGAATCGAGCGGTCTGTCGTTGACGCTACGAAACCCAGCCTCCTAGTCTCCGCCCCGACCCGGTCGGCCGACTCGCCGGCCTGTCATCCGCACCATCGGAGGGGATACCCAGTGAACAAGCAGGACCTCATCACCGCCGTCGCCGAGGCGACCGATCTCCCGAAGGCGAAGGCCGGCGACGTCGTGGACGCCGTGTTCGAGGCCGTTCAGAAGGCGCTCAAGAAGAAGCAGGAAGTCCGCCTGGTCGGCTTCGGCACCTTCTCGACCTCCAAGCGCAAGGCCGGCAAGGGCCGCAACCCGCGCACGGGTGAGGAGATCAAGATCCCGGCCAGCACGACCGTTCGTTTCAAGGCCGGCAAGGGCCTGAAGGACGCCGTGAACTGATCCTGCCGATTCCGGCAGGCGTCACGAGAGGCCGGTCCGCAAGGGCCGGCCTTTTGTGTTAGATGCGAGTCCCCTTGTGGGCGCTTAGCTCAGCGGTAGAGCGCCTGTCTTACACACAGGATGTCGGCGGTTCGAACCCGTCAGCGCCCATTCCTCCCTGGCCTGGAAGCCTGCCGCAGGCACGAAAACCGTAGCCTCGATGCCTGCTTCCGCAGCACCCCCGACACTGCGTTCCCCCAGCATCGACCGCAGCTCCGACATCAACTCCATCCTCAGGCGGAATCACTCACTTCCCCCGCTTGACTATCCCCGCGCCGGGACGTATCCCCCGGCTCCTGTCGCGGTTACGCGGGTGTAGCTCAGTTGGTTAGAGCGCCGGCCTGTCACGCCGGAGGTCGCGGGTTCGAGCCCCGTCACTCGCGCCACGCGACGGAAACGAGAAAAGCGGCGCCCTGGAACCCCGGGGCGCCGCTTTCGTTTTCACCCCTCGCGATAAACCTGACGTAACGCAAATCCTTGAAAACAAGGCGTCGCGGACTATGGCGAAGCGCGAGAAGGGCGGCTAATGTCCGCCCGCGCTGCGCTGCGGTATACCGCCGCGTGGCGCAACCATGTCCCCGCATTGCGGGCAGGGGAGAGTAAGGTTCCGATGACCCAGCCGCTGCTGGCCGAATACTTCCCCATCATCGTGTTCCTGGGGATCGCCGGGGGCATCGCGATGGCGATGGTGGGCGGTGCCTACCTCGCGGCGCGGCAGAAGCCCTATGCCGAGAAGCTGTCGACCTACGAATGCGGCTTCGCGCCCTTCGACGACACGCGCCGGCGCTTCGACGTACGCTTCTACCTGGTCGCCATCCTCTTCATCATCTTCGACCTGGAAGTGGCGTTCCTGTTCCCCTGGGCGATCGCGCTGGGTGATATCGGCTGGCTTGGTTTCGGCTCGATGATGGGCTTCCTCTTCGTGCTGACGGTCGGGTTCGTCTACGAATGGCGCAAGGGCGCCCTGGATTGGGAGTGAGCGCCCGATGAGCAGCAACAGCACCGACGTGGCCTGGAACAGCCAGGCCCTGGCGCCCGGCGCGGCGCAGGATGCGGTGATCGGTCAGGTGACGGACGAGATCACTGAGAAGGGCTTCGTCGTCGCGAATATCGACAAGGTGGTGAACTGGGCGCGCACCGGTTCCCTGTGGCCGATGACATTCGGCCTCGCCTGCTGTGCGGTGCCGATGATCCACGCCTATATGGCGCGCTACGACCTCGACCGGTTCGGCGTGATCCCGCGTGGGTCGCCGCGGCAGTCGGATGTGATGATCGTGGCCGGCACGCTGACCAACAAGATGGCCCCGGCGCTCCGCAAGGTCTACGACCAGATGTCGGAACCGCGCTGGGTGATCTCGATGGGGTCCTGCGCCAATGGCGGCGGGTACTACCACTACTCCTATAGCGTCGTGCGTGGCTGCGACCGCATCGTGCCGGTGGACGTCTACGTGCCGGGCTGCCCTCCGACGGCCGAGGCGCTGGTCTACGGCATCCTGCAGTTGCAGAAGAAGATTCGGCGGACGGGGACCATCCTTCGTGGCTGAGAACGAGATCGTGGCGGCCGAACAGGCCGCCCCCGAGAACCCGCTGCGCACGCTCGGCGCGGCGATCGCCGAGGCCGCGGGCAGCGTGGTGACGGCATTCACACTGGACTGCGCCGGTACCGAGCTGGTGCTGCATGCGCGACGCGACTCGTTGGTCGCGCTGATGACGCTGCTGCGCGACGACCCGCGATTCGCCTTCGAGCAGTGCATGGACATCTGCGCCGTGGACTGGCCCGAGAAGGCCGAGCGGTTCGAGGTCGTCTACAACCTGCTCAGCCTGTCGCATAACCAGCGCGTGCGCGTGATCGTCACCACGGACGCCGTGACGCCGGTTGCGTCGCTCGTCGGCGTCTGGCCGTCGGTGACCTGGTTCGAGCGCGAGGTGTGGGACATGCATGGCGTGGTCTTCGCCGGCCAGCCCGACCTGCGCCGCATCCTGACCGATTACGGCTTCGAGGGTCATCCGCTGCGCAAGGACTTCCCGCTGACCGGCTTCGTCGAGCTGCGCTACGACGAGGAGCTGAAGCGGGTCGCCTACAGCCCTGTGCAGTTGACCCAGGAATTCCGCGACTTCGACTTCATGAGCCCGTGGGAAGCGATGACGACGCTGCCGGGCGACGAGAAAGTCCATCTGAACCGCCTGGAGGGCCCGGCATGAGCGCGCAGCCCCTGCAGATCGGCGAGGCGCCGGCCGAGACGGTCCAGCGCACCATCGAAGGCGACAGCCACACCATCAATTTCGGCCCGCAGCATCCGGCGGCGCATGGCGTGCTGCGCCTGGTGCTGGAAATGAAGGGCGAGGTGGTTGAGCGCGCCGACCCGCATGTCGGCCTGCTCCATCGCGGCACCGAGAAGCTGATCGAGCACAAGACCTATATCCAGGCGCTGCCGTATTTCGACCGCCTGGACTACGTCGCGCCGATGAGCATGGAACATTCCTTCGCCATCGCGACGGAACGCCTGCTCGGTATCGAGGTGCCGGAACGCGCGCAGTACATCCGCGTGCTGTTCGCCGAAGTGTCGCGGCTGCTGAACCACCTGCTGAACATCACGACCTATGTGATGGATTGCGGCGGCATCACCCCGGCGCTGTGGGGCTTCGAGCAGCGCGAGACGCTGCTGGAATTCTACGAGCAGGTCTCGGGCAGCCACTACCACGCGAACTACTTCCGTCCGGGCGGCGTCGCGAAGGACCTGCCGCCGGGGATGGAGAAGAACATCGCCGACTGGGCGAACAAGTTCCCGGCCTTCATCGCCGACCTCGAGCGCCTGGTTACCGAGAACCGCATCTTCAAGCAGCGCACCGTCGATATCGGCGTGATGAGCGCCGAGCAGGCGATCGAATGGGGCTTCTCCGGGCCCTGCCTGCGCGCTTCGGGTTGCGCATGGGACCTGCGCAAGGCGCAGCCCTATGACGTGTATGACCGCATGGAGTTCGACGTGCCGGTCGGCACGCGCGGCGACTGCTACGACCGCTATCTCGTGCGCATGCTCGAGATGAAGGAGAGCCTGAAGATCATCCATCAGTGCCTGGCGCAGATGAAGCCAGGGCCGGTCAAGACGCAGGATCACAAGATCACGCCGCCGACGCGTGGCGAGATGAAGCGTTCGATGGAATCGCTGATCCACCACTTCAAGCTCTACACCGAGGGCTACCACGTGCCGGCGGGCGCCACTTACACGGTGACGGAAGCGCCGAAGGGCGAGTTCGGCGTCTATCTGGTGGCCGATGGGACGAACAAGCCCTATCGCTGCAAGATCCGCTCGCCAGGCTATGCGCATCTCCAGGCGATGGAGGTGCTGTCGAAGGGTCACATGCTGGCCGACGCCGTGGCGATCATCGGTTCGCTCGACGTGGTGTTCGGGGAGATCGACCGGTGAGTACGCATCACGAGGAACCGGCGCATTTCGCCTTCGATGCGGAGAGCGAGGCGCAGATCGCGAAGATCGTTGCACGCTATCCGGAAGGCAAGCAGGCGAGCGCGGTCATCCCGCTGCTCTACATCGTGCAGAAGCAGATGAAGCGGCAGACCGACAGCGGCTGGGTGCCGCGCGTCGGGATGGATGCGGTGGCCGAGCGGCTGTCGATGCCGCCGATCCGCGTGTACGAGGTCGCGACCTTCTACTTCATGTTCAACACCAAGCCAGTGGGGAAGTACCACCTGCAGGTGTGCGGTACGACGCCGTGCTGGCTGCGTGGTTCCGACGAGGTTCTGCGCGCCTGCAAGGATGCCGGCGGCGTGAAGCATTATGGCGACACCAGCGAGGACGGGCTGTTCACCATGACCGAGGTGGAATGCCTCGGTGCCTGTGTGAATGCGCCGATCCTGCAGGTGGACGATGACTTCTACGAGGACCTCGACTACGAGCGCACGGTCGTGTTGATCGAGGCGCTGAAGCGCGGCGAACGGCCGAAGCCGGGCAGCACGATCGGACGGCTGAACAGCGCGCCGGAAGGCGGGCCGCTGGTGCTGACGGATGGGCCGGGGGCAGGGGAATAGTCATGGCTCTGGCCGACAAGGATCGCATCTTCACCAATCTCTACGGCGCGCAGCCCTGGAACCTGGAAGCGGCGCGCAAGCGCGGCAACTGGGATGGCACGGCGGGGATCATCGCCAAGGGCCGCGACTGGATCGTCGAGGAGATGAAGAACTCCGGCCTGCGCGGCCGCGGTGGCGCGGGCTTCCCGACCGGCATGAAGTGGTCCTTCATGCCGAAGCAGTCGGATGGGCGGCCGTCCTACCTCGTCGTGAACTGCGACGAATCCGAGCCGGGGACCTGCAAGGATCGCGACATCGTCCGCCACGATCCGCACACGCTGATCGAAGGCTGCCTGCTCGCCGGCGTCGGCATGGGCGCGCATGCGGGCTACATCTACATCCGCGGCGAGTTCTACAACGAGAGCGTGACGCTGCAGGCCGCGATCGACGAGGCCTATGATGCCGGGTTGCTCGGCAAGAACGCGGCCGGGTCGGGCTGGGATTTCGACCTGTATCTGCATCGCGGCGCGGGTGCGTATATCTGCGGCGAAGAGACGGCGCTGATCGAATCGCTGGAAGGCAAGAAGGGGATGCCGCGGTTGAAGCCGCCATTCCCGGCGGCCGTCGGGCTGTATGGCTGCCCGACCACGGTGAACAACGTCGAGACCATCGCCGTGGTGCCCGAGATCCTGCGTCGCGGGGCAAGCTGGTTCAGCAGCTTCGGGCGGCCGAAGAATTCCGGTACCAAGCTGTTCTGCATCCAGGGCCATGTGAACAAGCCCTGCAATGTCGAGGAGGAGATGAGCATCCCGATGCGGGAGCTCATCGAGCGTCACGCCGGCGGCGTGCGCGGGGGCTGGGACAACCTGCTCTGCGTGATCCCGGGCGGGTCGTCCACGCCGCTGCTGCCGAAGTCGATCTGCGATGACGTGCTGATGGATTTCGACGCGCTGCGCGAGCATCGCTCGGGCCTCGGCACCGCGGCGGTGATCGTGATGGACAAGTCCACCGACATCATCAAGGCGATCGCCCGCCTCGCGGCCTTCTACAAGCATGAGAGCTGCGGCCAGTGCACGCCCTGCCGCGAGGGCATGGGCTGGCAGATGCGCCTGATGAACCGCATGGTCGAAGGCAATGCGGAGATCGAGGAGATCGACCTCCTCGAGAACGTCACGCGGCGTATCGAAGGGCACACGATCTGCGCGCTTGCCGATGGCGGCGTCTGGCCGGTGCAGGGGCTGATCCGGCATTTCCGCCCCGTGATGGAAGAACGCATCATGGCCTACAAGGCGCGGCACACGCGCATGGCCGCGGAGTAACGCGCCATGGCGAAGGTCACGGTTGACGGCATCGAGGTCGAGGTCCCGAACGGGGCTTCCGTGCTTCAGGCCTGCGAGGCAGCGGGCAAGGAGATCCCGCGCTTCTGCTACCATGAACGGCTGTCCGTCGCGGGCAATTGCCGCATGTGCCTGGTCGAGGTGGAGAAGGCGCCAAAGCCGGTGGCGTCCTGCGCCTATCCGGTGAATGACGGGATGAAGGTCTTCACCGACAGCGCCGTGGTCCGCCAGGCCCGGCGCAACGTGATGGAATTCCTGCTGATCAACCATCCGCTGGATTGCCCGATCTGCGACCAGGGCGGCGAATGCGATCTGCAGGATCAGTCCGTCGCCTTCGGCGCTGATGCGTCGCGCTACAGCGAGGCGAAGCGGGCGGTGAAGGACAAGGATATCGGCCCGCTCATCAAGACGGTGATGACGCGCTGCATCCAGTGCACGCGCTGCGTCCGCTTCTCGGCGGAGGTCGCCGGCACGCCGGAACTCGGCGGGACCAATCGCGGCGAGAGCCTCGAGATCGGTACCTATGTCGAGAAGGCGCTGACCTCGGAACTGTCCGGCAACCTGATCGACATCTGCCCGGTCGGTGCACTGACCTCGCGGCCCTATGCCTTCGTCTCGCGCCCGTGGGAGTTGAAGAAGACCGACAGCATCGACGTGCTGGACGCGGTCGGCTGCAACATTCGCGTCGATGCGCGCGGGCCCGAGGTGCTGCGCATCATCCCCCGCATCAATGAGGCGGTGAACGAGGAGTGGATGGCCGATCGTGGCCGTTTCTCCTTCGACGGGCTCAAGCGGCAGCGGCTGGACCGTCCCTGGGTCAGGAAGGACGGCAAGCTTACCGCGGCGACCTGGCCCGAGGCTTTCTCCGCCATCGCGTCGAAGCTGTCGGGGCGGCCTGGCGACCGTATCGGTGCCGTCGCCGGCGCGCTGGCGGATGCCGAGAGCACGCTGGCGCTGAAGGATCTGATGGCGGCCTACGGGTCGGCGAACCTCGATTGCCGCGACGATTTCGCCGCGATCGACGTCTCGCGGCCCGACTTCTACCGCTTCAACACGACCATCGCGGGCATCGATGAGGCCGACGCGCTGCTGATCATCGGCAGCGATGTGCGTCGCGAAGCGCCGGTGCTGAACGCCCGCATCCGCAAGCGCTGGACGCAGGGCAAATTCAAGGTTGGTTTCGTCGGACCGCGCGGGCTCGACCTGACCTATCCCGCAACCCATCTGGGCGACGGCCCGCAGGCGATGAACGCTTTCGCCGAGACGCTGAAGTCGGCCGAGAAGCCGATGATCATCCTCGGCCGTGGCGCATTGACGCGGCCGGATGGCGCGGCCGTGCTGGCGGCCGCCTGGGCGCTGGCCGCAGAAGTCGGCGCGCTGAAGCCCGACTGGCATGGCTTCAACCTTCTGCATCTGTTCGGCGGTCAGGTCGGCGCACTGGAACTCGGCTTCGTGCCGGGGCAGGGCGGTAAGGACCTCAATGCGATGCTGTCCGGCGGCGTCGATGCGCTGTGGCTGCTGAATGCGGATGGCTTCGATCCGGCGCGCATCCCGGCCAGCACTTTTGTCGTCTATCAGGGCCACCACGGCGACGCGATGGCCGGCCGTGCCGACGTGATCCTGCCGGGCGCGGCCTATACCGAGAAGGACGCGACCTGGGTCAATACGGAGGGTCGCGCGCAGCGCGGGCGCCTCGCGATCTTCCCGCCCGGCGAGGCGAAGGAAGACTGGCGCATCATCCGCGCCTTCAGCGAGGGCGTGGGCAAGACGCTGCCCTATGACGACACCGGCGCGATCCGAGCAGCACTTGCCGACGCCAGCCCCGTCTTCGGGCGCGTGGGGGAGGTGGTCCGCGCAGGCTCTACCGGTGCCACCGGCCCGGCGGCCTCCGGCATGGTGACGGGCGCGGCCTTCGTGCTGCCGCTGCCGGTCTATCACCAGGCCGATGTCATCAGCCGCGCCTCGGACGTGATGGCGCAGTGTGCCGCGATCTACGGGCCGGCGACGGCCCTGGCGGCGGAGTGACGTGATGGACTTCTTCTTCAACCATCCGATCGGGATCCTGATCCTGACCGTGGTGAAGGCGCTGGCGCTGCTGGTGCCGCTGCTGGTTGGCGTCGCCTACCTCACCTATGCCGAGCGCAAGGTGATGGCGGCGATGCAGATGCGCAAAGGGCCGAACGTTGTCGGTCCCTTCGGCCTGCTGCAGCCTTTCGCCGACGCGATCAAGATGCTGATGAAGGAAACGATCGTGCCGACCGGCGCGAACCGTGTCCTGTTCCTGATCGCGCCTATGCTGACCTTCATGCTGGCGATGCTGGCCTGGGCCGTCATTCCGGTGACTGACGGCTGGGCGATCGCGGATATCAACGTCGGCATCCTCTATCTCTTCGCGATCAGCAGCCTTGGCGTCTATGGCGTCATCATCGCGGGCTGGGCGTCGAACTCGAAATACGCCTTCCTCGGTGCGATGCGTTCGGCGGCGCAGATGGTGTCCTACGAAGTCAGCATGGGCTTCGTGATCGTGACCGTGCTGCTTTGCGTCGGGTCGCTGAACCTGACGGAGATCGTCCGGGCGCAGCAGACGGTGTGGTTCGCCATTCCGCTGTTCCCGATGTTCATCATCTTCTTCATCAGCACGCTGGCCGAGACGAACCGCGCGCCCTTCGACCTGCCGGAAGGCGAGTCCGAGCTCGTCGCCGGCTTCTTCGTCGAATACAGCTCGATGTCCTTCGCGCTGTTCTTCCTCGGCGAATACGCGAACATGATTCTGATGTCGTCTCTGACGACCATCCTGTTCCTGGGCGGTTGGCTGCCGCCGATCGACATCGCGCCCTTCAACTGGGTGCCGGGGCCGATCTGGTTCGTGCTGAAGATCTGCGTCTGCCTGTTCACCTTCGTCTGGGTGCGCGCAACCTTCCCGCGCTACCGCTACGACCAGCTGATGCGGCTGGGCTGGAAGGTGTTCCTGCCGTTCAGCCTGGTGTGGCTGGTGCTGACGGCCGCCGTTCTCAAGCTGACCGGCTGGCTGCCGGCTTGATGGGGTCCTGACCATGGCCACTCTCGACCGCGTCGCACGCAGCCTGCTTCTCTCCGAGCTCGTCTCGGGGCTGACGCTGACGCTGAAGTACTTCTTCAGCAAGAAAGCGACGCTGAACTACCCGTATGAACGCGGCCCGCTCAGCCCACGCTTCAAGGGGGAGCACGCGCTGCGCCGCTATCCCAATGGCGAGGAACGCTGCATCGCCTGCAAGCTGTGCGAGGCCGTCTGCCCCGCCCAAGCCATCACCATCGAGGCCGAACCGCGCGAGGACGGATCCCGCCGCACGACGCGCTACGACATCGACATGACGAAATGCATCTACTGCGGCCTCTGCGAGGAGGCCTGCCCGGTCGATGCGATCGTCGAGGGTCCGAACATGGAATTCGCCGCCGAGACGCGCGCCGAGCTGATCTACTCCAAGGAGAAGCTGCTCGATAACGGCGACCGCTGGGAGCCGATGCTCGCCGAGCGGCTGCGCCTCGATGCGCCCTACCGGTAAGGCCGCACGATGATCGCCGCTCTCGCATTCTACGCCTTCGCCGCCATCCTGATCGCCTCCGCGGTCATGGTGGTGACCAGCCGCAACCCCGTGCATTCGGTGCTGTTCCTGATCCTCGCCTTCTTCAACGCGGCGGGGCTGTTCCTGCTGGCCGGCGCCGAGTTCCTCGCGATGATCCTGGTCATCGTCTATGTCGGCGCGGTCGCGGTGCTGTTCCTGTTCGTCGTCATGATGCTCGACATCGACTTCACGCAGCTGCGCGAGGGCTTCCAGCGCTATGCGCCGGTCGGCGCCATCATCGGCGGCATCCTGCTGATCGAACTGTTCATGGTGCTCACCGCCTGGCGCTTCGCGCCGGAGGCGGCGACGCTGCGGCTGAACCCGATGCCGGAAGGCGTCACCAATGCGGATGCGCTCGGGCGCATCCTCTATACGGACTACCTCTACCTGTTCCAGGCCTGCGGGCTGATCCTGCTGGTCGCCATGATCGGCGCCATCGTGCTGACCCTGCGCGAACGCCCGGGCACGCGCCGGCAGAACATCGGCGAGCAGATCGCGCGCGCGGGCAGCGTCTCGCTGCGTTCCGTGCGGCTCGGCGCCGGTCTGAAGGAGATTGGAATCGTCCGTCCGCCTTCGCCGGAGGAGGCGAAGCCGAAGGAAGTGGAACACCACAGCGGTCATGGGGGGCACCACTGATGATGGCCGTCAGCCTCGCGCATTTCCTGACCGTCTCGGCGGTCCTGCTCGTCCTCGGCGTGTTCGGCATCTTCCTCAACCGGAAGAACGTCATCGTCATCCTGATGTCGGTGGAGCTCATCCTGCTGGCCGTGAACCTCAACATGGTCGCCTTCTCGGCGGCGCTCGGCGACCTCACGGGGCAGGTCTTCACCATGTTCATCCTGACCGTGGCGGCGGCCGAGGCGGCGATCGGCCTCGCCATCGTGGTCATCTACTTCCGCAACCGCGGGACTATCGAGGTCGAGGATATCTCGACCCTGAAGGGCTGAAGCGATGTTCGTCGGCGCCGTCTTCTTCCCGCTGCTGGGTGCCAGCATCGCCGGGTTCTTCGGCCGCTGGATCGGCGACAAGGCATCCCAGGTGGCGAGCGTCATCTGCATGGTGCTTGCCGCGATCTGTGGCCTGGCCGCCTTCTGGCAGGTCGCGCTCGGCCATGCGCCGCAGACGCTGGAGATCGTGACCTTCGTCGATGTCGGCGACTTCGAGGTATCCTGGGCGCTGCGCTACGACACGCTGTCGGCCGTCATGGTCGGCATGGTCACGCTGATCTCGACGCTGATCCACATCTACAGCGTCGGCTACATGTCTCATGACCCGAGCCGGCCGCGCTTCTTCGCCTACCTGTCGCTGTTCACCTTCATGATGCTGATGCTGGTGACGGCGGACAACCTGGTGCAGCTCTTCTTCGGCTGGGAAGGGGTGGGTCTCGCCTCCTACCTGCTGATCGGCTTCTGGTACGAGAAGGAGAGCGCCTGCGCGGCGGCCATCAAGGCCTTCATCGTCAACCGCGTCGGCGACCTCTTCTTCATGCTCGGCCTGGCGCTGACCTTCTGGACCTTCGGCTCGGTCGAATTCTCGACCATCTTCGTCAATGTCCAGCAGCACCGCGACGCGACCTTCGCCGGCCTGCCGGCCTATGAGGTGATCGGCGTCCTGCTGTTCCTTGGCGCCTGTGGCAAGTCGGCGCAGCTTGGCCTGCACACCTGGCTGCCGGATGCGATGGAAGGCCCGACGCCGGTTTCCGCGCTGATCCATGCGGCGACGATGGTGACCGCGGGTGTCTTCCTGGTCGCGCGCATGTCGCCGGTCTTCGAATACGCACCGACCGCACTCGCCATCGTCACGGTCGTGGGCGCGTCCACCGCGCTGTTCGCGGCGACGATCGGCTGCGTGCAGAACGACATCAAGCGCATCATCGCCTATTCGACCTGTTCGCAGCTTGGCTACATGTTCTTCGCCGCCGGTATTGGCGCCTATCAGGGTGCGATCTTCCACCTGTTCACCCATGCTTTCTTCAAGGCGCTGCTTTTCCTCGGCGCGGGATCGGTGATCCACGCGATGTCGGATGAGCAGGATATCCGCAAGATGGGCGGCATCTGGAAGAAGATCCCGGTCACCTATGCGGTGATGTGGATCGGCTCGCTCGCGCTCGCCGGCGTGCCGTTCTTCGCTGGCTACTTTTCCAAGGACTTCGTCCTGGAAGCCGCCTTTGCCGCCCATGGCTGGACCGGCCGCTACGCCTGGATCTGCGGCATGCTCGCGGCTTTCCTGACGGCCTTCTATTCCTGGCGCCTGATCATCCTGACCTTCCATGGCGCGCCACGTGCCGACCATCACACGATGGAACATGTGCATGAGGGCCCGGCCGTGATGCTGGTGCCGTTGCTGGTGCTCGCCGCCGGCGCCATCGGCGTCGGTGCGCTGTTCGCCGACGACTTCATTGGCCATCACTGGGAGCAGTTCTGGAACGGTGCCATCGTCAACGCGCCGCACAATCACATCATGCACGATGCGCATGAGGTTCCGTCCTGGGTGCCGCTGGCGCCGACCGTGGTCGGTCTGTCGGGCATCGCGCTGGCCTACATCCTCTACATGTTCGCGCCGTCGATCCCAGGCAAGCTCGCGACGACCTTCCGCGGCATCTACCTGTTCCTGCTGAACAAGTGGTATTTCGACGAACTGTACGACGCGATCTTCGTCCGCCCGGCGCAGGCGCTCGCGCGGGTGCTGTGGCAGAAGGTCGATGCCGGCGTGATCGACGGCGTGCCCAATGGCGCGGCGTCGCTGGCGGCCGAGGTCGCACGGGGCGCGGTGCGCATCCAGACCGGGCGCGTCGCCAACTATGCCTTTGTCATGATCGCGGGGCTCGCGGTCTTCGTCTCCCTGCTTGCCTTCGGAGCCGCCCGATGAACGCCGCCGGCTTCCCGCTGCTCAGCCTGCTGACCTTCCTGCCGCTGATTGGCGCTGCCTTCATCCTGTCCCTGCGCGGGGATGATGCGGTCGTCGCCAGCAATGCCCGCTGGGCGGCGCTGTGGACCAGCCTGATCGTCTTCGCCCTGTCGCTGATCCTGTGGTTCCGCTTCGACCGGACCGATGCCGGCTTCCAGTTCGTCGAACACCTCGACTGGCTGTCGGAATTCGGCATCACCTACCACATGGGCGTGGACGGCATCTCGGTGCTGTTCGTGCTGCTCTCGACCCTGCTGACGCCGATCTGCATCCTCGCCTCCTGGGAGGCGATCCAGAGCCGGGTGCGTGAGTACATGGTCGCGTTCCTGGTGCTCGAGACGATGATGGTCGGCATGTTCTGCGCGCTCGACTTCATCGTCTTCTACGTCTTCTTTGAAGGCGTGCTGATCCCGATGTTCCTGATCATCGGGGTGTGGGGCGGCAAGCGGCGCGTCTATGCGTCCTTCAAGTTCTTCCTCTACACGCTGCTCGGCTCGGTGCTGATGCTGCTGGCGATCCTGCTGCTGTGGTATCGCGCCGGCACCACCGACATCCCGACGCTGTTCCAGCACGCCATCCCGCCAGCGCTGCAGACCTGGATCTTCCTGGCCTTCTTCGCCTCCTTCGCGGTCAAGGTCCCGATGTGGCCGTTCCATACCTGGCTGCCGGATGCCCACGTGGAAGCGCCCACGGCGGGCTCGGTGATCCTGGCGGGCGTGCTGCTGAAGATGGGTGCCTACGGCTTCCTGCGCTTCAGCCTGCCAATGCTGCCACAGGCCTCGGCCGACTTCGCGCCCTTCATCTACGTCCTGTCCATCGTGGCGGTCGTCTACACCTCGCTGGTCGCGCTGGCGCAGGAGGACATGAAGAAGCTGATTGCCTATTCCTCCGTCGCACATATGGGCATCGTCACGCTCGGCATCTTCACCTTCAACGTGCAGGGGCTGTCGGGCGCGCTGTTCACCATGCTCTCGCATGGCGTGGTCTCCGGCGCGCTGTTCCTCTGCGTTGGCGTGCTCTACGACCGTGTCCATTCGCGTGAGATCGCGCGCTATGGCGGGGTCGCGAAGATCATGCCGGCCTATGCCTTCGTGTTCATGCTGTTCAGCATGGCTTCGGTCGCGCTGCCCGGCCTCGCGGGCTTCCCCGGCGAGCTGCTGGTGATCGTCGCCGCCTGGAAGGTGAATGCCTGGGTGGCCTTCGGCGCGGCGCTCGGGATGATCCTGGGCGCGGCCTACACGCTCTACCTCTACAAGCGCGTCGCCTTCGGCAAGGTCACCAGGCAGGACCTGTTGGGCCTGTTCGACATGTCGCCGCGGGAACACCTGGTCTTTGCGCCGCTCGTCGTGCTTGCGGTCTGGATGGGTGTGCATCCGCAGACCTTCCTCTCCTTCTTCGAAGCCTCCGTGACCGCGCTGGTGGTCCGGCATGAGGCCGCACTCGGCGCCGCGCGCCTGGCGGGGATGTGATCCGATGAACTGGACCCTCGCATTGCCGGAACTCGTCCTCGGGCTGTCCGGCCTCGCCATCCTCGGCATCGGGGTGCTGCCGAAGGGCAACTCGCACTTCGCCTGCGCCATGGCCGCGATCGGCGCCTTCCTCCTGACGGCGGTGCTGGTGCTCGGCGTGCCGGAAGGCTCGGGCTTCGGCGGGCAGATCGTCTCCGACGCCTTTTCCCGCTTCACTCGCGTGCTGATCCTGATCGGCGCCGCGGCCGGTGTCGCACTCTCCCTCGACTACAATGAGAAGGAGGGGATGGACCGCTTCGAGTATCCCGTGCTGCTCGTCTTCGCGACGCTCGGCATGCTCATCATGGTCTCGGCAAACGACCTGATGGCGCTGTACATCGGGCTCGAGCTGCTTTCGCTCAGCCTTTATGTCGTCGCTGCCTTCAACCGCGACGACGAGCGTTCGGCCGAGGCGGGGCTCAAGTACTTCGTTCTCGGCGCACTGGCCTCGGGGCTGCTGCTCTACGGCTCCTCGCTGGTCTATGGCTTCGCCGGCACGACGAATTTCGACCGCATCGCCGATGCGCTGTCCGATCCGTCCAAGGCCAGCCCCGGCGTGCTGGTCGGCATGGTGTTCGTCATCACCGGCCTGGCCTTCAAGGTCTCGGCCGTGCCGTTCCACATGTGGACGCCCGATGTCTATGAGGGTGCACCGACACCGGTGACGGCCTTCTTCGCCGCCGCGCCAAAGGTCGCTGCCATCGCGCTGTTCGCGCGCGTGCTGGGCGGGCCCTTCGGGGATCTCGCCGGGCAATGGCAGCAGGTGATCGTGGTGATCTCGCTGCTCTCCATGGTGCTCGGCGCCTTCGCCGCCATCGGGCAGAACAACATCAAGCGGCTGATGGCCTACTCCTCGATCGGCCATGTCGGCTACGCGTTGGTTGGCCTCGCGAGCGCTTCGGAAGCGGGTATGCGCGGACTGCTCGTCTACATGGCGATCTACCTGCTGATGAACCTCGGCGCCTTCGCGGTGCTGGTGGCGATGCGCCGGCAGGGCAGGGCCGTCGAGACGGTGGGCGACCTCGCCGGCCTCGCGAAGACCGACCTGTCCATGGCGGTCTGGATGGCGATCTTCATGTTCTCCATGGCCGGCATCCCGCCGCTCGCCGGCTTCTTCGGCAAGATGTTCGTCTTCAAGGCCGCGATCGATGCGGGGCTGTGGACGCTCGCCATCGTCGGCGTGCTGTCCTCGGTGGTGTCGGCGTTCTACTACCTGCGCATCGTGAAGGTGATGTTCTTCGATGAATCGGCCGGTGCGCTCGATGCCCGGCCGGCGAGCACCTCCTTCGTGATGGCGGCCTCGGGCCTCTTCACCACCTTGTTCTTCCTTTACCCGGCGCCGCTGGTGGCCGCGGCGCAGGCGGCCGTCGCCTCGATCCTGGGGTGAGCCCGGCGGGCTTCCGCCTCCATGTCCATGAGGCGCTGCCCAGCACCTCGGACCTGGTGATCCGGCTCGCCGAGGCAGGCGAGCCGGAAGGCATCGCGGTCCTTGCCCACCGGCAGACGGCGGGGCGAGGCACGCAGGGCCGTGCGTGGGAAGGGCCTTCCGGAAATCTCCACCTGTCGGTGCTGCTGCGGCCGGACGAACCGCTGCGGCTGGCGCCGCAATGGGGCCTCGTCGCGGCGGTGGCGCTGGCCGATGCGCTGCTGCCGCTGCTGCCGGATCCGTCTGCGCTGGCGCTGAAATGGCCGAACGATCTGATGTTGAACGGCGCCAAGGCGGGAGGCATCCTGGCCGAGACCTCTGCCGACGGGGCAGGGGGCATCGCCTGGGTCTGCCTCGGCATTGGCGTGAACCTCGCCCGCGCACCCGATGTGCCGGGACGCGCCACGGCGAGCCTTGCAGGTCTTGGCCTCACCCCACCCACGCCCGAAGCCGTCGCCACGGATCTGCTCGCCGCACTCGCCGCCCGACGCGCGCAGCGCGAGATCGAAGGCTTCGCCCCGATCCGCGCTGCCTGGCTGGCGCACGGCCCGGCGGAAGGGACGCCGCTTGCCATCCGCCGCCAGGGCGCCGAGATAGCCGGCCGTTTCGCAGGTCTTGCCGAGGATGGCAGCCTGTTGCTCGCCACCGGTGAGCGCATCCAGGCGCTCACTTCCGGAGAGGTTGCCTGAGCCATGCTTCTCGCCGTCGACGCCGGCAATACCAACGTCGTCTTCGCCGTCCATGACGGCAAGGAATGGCGCGGCCGATGGCGCATCGCGACCCGTGCCGACCGCACCTCGGACGAATACGCGGTCTGGCTGCTGGCGTTGTTCCAGCATGCCGGGGTGAATGCCAACGACGTCACCCGCTGCGTGATCGGCACCGTAGTTCCGGCGGCGCTGTACAATCTGCGCCGGCTGTGCCGCGACTGGTTCGACACGGAACCTCTGGTCGCCCGGGCCCCGTTGAACTGGGGCTTCGAGATCCGCGTCGACCAGCCCAACGAGGTCGGCGCCGACCGTCTGTTGAACGCGCTCGCCAGCCACACCCATTACGGCGGGCCGCTGGTGGTGATCGACTTCGGCACCGCGACGACCTTCGATGTGGTCGACATCGATGGCGCCTATCTCGGCGGCGTCATCGCGCCCGGCATCAACCTGTCGATCGAGGCG
Source organism: Roseomonas sp. SRI_022 (assembly GCF_057586215.1). Classification (NCBI taxonomy): domain Bacteria; kingdom Pseudomonadati; phylum Pseudomonadota; class Alphaproteobacteria; order Acetobacterales; family Roseomonadaceae; genus Roseomonas; species Roseomonas sp. SRI_022. The sequence goes on along the minus strand of NZ_JBYCZL010000006.1, from coordinate 89,138 downwards.
CTGCACCGCGCCGCCGCCCGCCTGCCGCGCATCGGCATCGGGCGCCCGCAGGCGGTGATCGGCCGATCGACCGTCCCGGCCATGCAGTCGGGCATCTATTGGGGCTATGTCGGGCTGATCGAGGGCATCATTTCCCGCATCAAGGCGGAGTACGGGGCGCCACTGAAGGTCGTCGCGACCGGCGGCCTCGCGCCCCTCTTCGCCGAGGGAACCCTTGTCATTGAGCGGACTGACCCCGACATCACCCTTGAGGGTCTGCGCCTGCTCGCGGACCGCAATCCCGTCCCCGTCTTCCACCACAGCGCCCTGCGCGACCCCCTGCGATCGGATTCCGACTGAACACGATGAACGCCGTCTCCGGCGACCTCGCTTTCCTCCCGCTGGGCGGGACCGGCGAGATCGGCATGAACCTCAGCGTCTATCGCTGCGACGATGCGCTGTTGGCGGTCGATTGCGGCCTTGGTTTCGCCGGCCACGACAACCCCGAAGTGGATGTGATGGTCCCGGACCCGGCCTGGCTGGCCGATCGGCGCGATCGGCTGCTCGGCCTGGTGATCACCCATGCGCATGAGGACCACATCGGTGCCGTGGTGCATCTGTGGCGGCAGTTCCGCTGCAAGGTGTTCGCGACGCCCTTCGCCGCCGCGGTGCTGACACGCAAGCTGACCGAAGCCGGCATGATCCACGAGGTGCCGCTGGTGGTGACGCAGCCGCGCGCGCGCTTCACCCTCGGCCCCTTCGACCTGCAGTACCTGCCCGTCGCGCATTCCGTGCCGGAATCACAGGCGCTGGTGCTGCGCACGCGCCACGGCATCGTGCTGCACACCGGGGACTGGAAGCTCGACCCCGATCCGCTGATCGGCCCGCGCACCGATGAGGACGCCTTCGCCGCCCTCGGCGAGGAAGGCGTGCTCGCCATGGTCTGCGATTCCACCAACGCCATGGTGGAGGGCCATTCGGGCAGCGAGGCGGAGGTCCGGCGCAACCTGGCCGCGCTGATCCGCGGCATGACGGGGCGCGTCGCCGTGACCGGCTTCGCCTCCAACGTCGCGCGGCTGGAATCGATCGCGCTGGCCGGGCGCGCCGCCGGCCGGCAGGTCTCCTTGTTCGGCCGGTCGCTGCGCAACATCGAGCAGGCAGCGCGCGATTGCGGCTACCTGAAATCCATCCCGCCCTTCGTGCCGGAAGAAGAAGCCGGCTACCTGCCGGATGACGAGATCCTGCTGATCTGCACCGGCAGCCAGGGCGAACCGCGCTCCGCCATGGCCAAGATCGCCGAGGACACCCACCCCAACATCGCGTTGGGGGAAGGGGACACGGTGATCTTCTCCTCTCGCCGCATCCCCGGCAATGAGCAGGCGATCCAGCGTGTGCAAGATGGCCTCGCCCGGCGCGGCTGCCGCGTGATGACGGATGAGGACCACATGGTCCATGTCTCCGGCCATCCGGCGCGCGACGAGCTGAAGCGGCTCTATGCGCTGGTGAAGCCGCGCTACGCGGTGCCGGTGCATGGCGAATGGCGCCACATGCAGGACCACGGCGCGCTGGCACGCGATTGCGGCGCGACGCCCTTCCTGATCGAGGATGGCGACGTGCTGCGCCTGTCGGGTAACCGGCCGGAGGTCGTTGAAGGCGTGCCGACCGGGCGGTTGGCCGTGGATGGTGACCGGCTGCTGCCGATCGACGGCGCGTTGATCGCCGCGCGGCGGCGGATGATGTTCAACGGCATGGTCGTCGCCTCCCTCGCCGTCGATGCGCAGGGCCGCGTGCTGGGCGAGCCGCAGATCTCCGCCCCTGGCCTGTTCGAGATGGGGGATGCGGAACCCGCAGTGATCGCCGCCGAGTTCCGCCGCACGCTTGCCGAGATGCCGGCGGCATTGCGACGCGAGGACGACCAGTTGCGCGAGGCCGCACGCTCCGCGCTGCGCAAGGCGGTCGGCAAGCGGCTGCGCAAGCGGCCGATGGTCGAGGTGCATCTCCTCAGGCTCTGACGCGTTCTGAAGGGCGTCATCTTCGCGGCCTTGTGCTCCCCGGTGGGTGGCACATGGGTCGTGCTGGCCGCACAGTGCCGCAGGGGGATCGCCATGCCTGACTACCGCTTCCGGAACCAATGCCGCCCGCTGCTACTTCTCCTGGCGGGCCTGCTGTCAGGCTGCGCGGCATTCGGTGGCGCGTCGGTCCCGAGCCAGCCGCCGCCCGCTCCGACCGCGCAGGAGCGGGTGCGGGCCGCAGCCCTGCAACGCGATGGCCTGCGCGCCATGAACCCGCCGCGCGGCACCGCGCCCGATCCCGACCGGGCTTCCCGATTGATCGAGGCCGCCGCCAATCTCGGCGACCCGGACGCGCAATTGCTGCTGGCCGGCAGCCACCTCTATCGCACCGATGGCGGGCGCGACGCGGCCGCCGCGATCCCCTGGCTGCACCGCGCCGCACAGCAAGGTGTGCCCGATGCGCAGTATCGTCTCGCCCGGCTGGTCGAAGCTGGCGACGGCACCTCGCGGGAACCTGCCTGGGCCGCTGTCTGGTTCCAGCGCGCCGCCGAACGCGGTTTGGCCGAAGCGCAATTCGCCATGGGCCTGATGCAGGTGGCGGGCGACGGCACGGCGGCCGATGAGGCCGAGGCGCTCGCGCGCATCACGCTGGCCGAGCGGCGGGGAGTCCCCGGTGCGCAGCGCTACCGTCAGGCGCTGCAGCACCGCGTGCCGCCGGCGCAGGCGCGTCAGGCTGCCGCGCGGATTGCCGCTGAGACGGCGCGCGGTCCGGTGGTAACACCCGATCGGCCGCTGGTCCGCTTCGCGCAATCGGTGCTGGCGCGGCGCGGTGGCTGGAGCGCGCCAGTGGATGGGCGTGACGGCCCACAGATCCGCGCCGCGCTTGCGGATTTTGCCCGGCGACAGGGGATTGCTGCCGGCTCGCCTTACGACCCCGCGGTGATCGATCGGCTCAGGAGCCCCGCTCAGTGAAGGCGAGGCACCCTGGATAAGCCGTTATCGCGTTACCCCGAGCCTCGGGTCGGACGGCGGCAGGCCGAGCATGCTGTCCACGCGGGACACCACCGTCGGACTGACCGGACGGTTAGCCGCGGCGGTGAGTTCCTGAGCACGAGCCGTCGCGATCGCATGGTTGCGGACCGCGACCTCGGCCGGGGTCCGCGCCGGCAGGGACAGTGCACTCAGCATCGCCTGCTCGTAGGAAGCGATCTGCCCAACGCGGGAATTCGGCGCGGCATTGGCCCGCGCCGTCGGGGAGGCATGGGCCGCGTTCAGCGCGCCGAGAGCACTGGCGACTGCGCCGCGATCACGCCCGGCCGCGTCCCCGCCACGGCCCTGACTGGCTGAACCGCCACGGCCTTGGTTAGCGGAACCGCCGCGACCCGAGGCCGAGGCGCTGTCGCCGCGCCCGCCGCCGACGCCACCGCCCTGGCCGTGTCCCCCGGCATTGCCGGAATTGCCGGCACTGCTGCTTCCGCCGCCGCCATGCCCGCCGCCCTGGCCCCCGCCGTTGCCGCCCGCGTTGCCGCCACCATTCCCGCCGCCGTTGCCGCCACCACCGCCTCCGCCGGCACCCCCACCTCCGCCTCCTCCACCCCCGCCACCACCACCGCCTCCACCGCCGGCGGCATGGGCGCCGCCGTCAAGCACGGGCAGAAGCGACGGCAGGGTCGCGAAGGCGACGCCGCCGAGCAGCAGAAGAATGCGCGATGACGCGATGGGCCGGATCGCACGGGACATCAGGACTTCCTCCTTCCGGATCGCCTGCACGCCCGGGGAGAGGCCCCTCTGGCGCACGGACGGAAAACGATCCACCTAGGGCAGTATGACAGTTTTCACCGGTGTCGTCGTTTACCTGCTGGTCTGGTGGACCGTGCTCTTCGCCATACTGCCCATCGGCACGCGACCCGATACGCAGGGCGATCCCGCCGCAGGTGGCTGGCGCGGCACGCCCGTCGCAGCGAATCTCCTGCGTAAGGCGATCGCGACCACATTGGTTTCAGCGGTCATCTGGTTCGGGGTTTGGGCGCTGATCGAGAGCGATTGGGTCTCATTCCGCTCCGGGCCGCTGGCGTTGCCGGGGCCGTGATCGGAAAAGCAGCATGACGCTGCGGGGTTTGCTCCGCTTTTACGCAGGACGCGGTTCATCGCCGCTTTTTTCATCCTGCGCTGCGGTATTTTTCGTTGTCGCCAGGGCCGTGTGTGGCCATTCTTATTTTCAGGAAGAGATTGGTTCTCTTCCTGCCGTGTGACTGGCGTTTCCTCCCTAAACTTGGGCCGCGACCTTCGGGGCGCGGCCCTTTCTTTTTCTAGGGTGCCGAAGCGCGGCTCCGCAAGCATAAAGCATGCGTTCACACCGTCCCGACGCATTTTTCTGTCGCCACGCCTTTCGCATTCGCAGCATTCTTGCCGCTCGCCGGTGCCGCCGCAGGCCTGGGCGGGCGAACGGGGGCGGGGCACTTCCGGCTCGGCGCGCGCGCCAGTAGGTTCCCCGCCGACGATTGCCGCAAAGGACCGCCCGTGCGCCTCTCCCGCGCCTTCCTGCCCACGCTGAAAGAAACTCCTGCCGACGCGCAGATCGCCTCCCACCGCCTGATGCTGCGGGCGGGGCTGATCCGCCAGACCTCCGCCGGCATCTACGCCTGGCTGCCGGCGGGGCTGCGCGTGCTGCGCAACGTCGAGCAGATCGTGCGCGAGGAACAGGACCGGGCCGGCGCGCAGGAGATCCTGATGCCGACCATCCAGTCGGCCGAGTTGTGGCGCGAATCAGGCCGCTATGACGACTACGGCAAGGAGATGCTGCGCATCACCGACCGCCATGAGCGCGAAATGCTGTTCGGCCCGACCAACGAGGAAATGGTCACCGACATCTTCAAGTCCTACGCGAAGTCGTATCGCGACCTGCCGCGCAACCTCTACCACATCCAGTGGAAGTTCCGTGACGAGGTACGCCCGCGCTTCGGCGTGATGCGCGGCCGCGAATTCCTCATGAAGGACGCCTATTCCTTCGACCTGAACAAGGAAGGCGGGGAGCACTCCTACCGCCAGATGTTCCTCGCCTATCTGCGCACCTTCCAGCGCATGGGGCTGACGGCGGTGCCGATGCGCGCCGACACCGGGCCGATCGGCGGCGAGCTGTCGCACGAGTTCATCATCCTCGCCGAGACCGGCGAGAGCGGCGTCTTCTACGACGCGGCCTATGAGACGACGGACTGGGCTGGCGCCGAGGTGGACAATGACGACGTGGACGGCCTGAAGGCCTTCTTCAAGCGCGTGACCGCCAACTACGCCGCGACGGATGAGATGCACGACACCGCCGCCTGGGCCGAGGTGCCCGAGGCCCGGCGTCGCGAGGGCCGCGGCATCGAGGTCGGCCACATCTTCTTCTTCGGCACGAAGTATTCCGCGCCGCTCGGCCTGACGCTGGCCGGGCCGGATGGCACGTCGGTCACGCCGGAGATGGGCTCCTACGGCATTGGCGTCTCGCGCCTGGTGGCCGCGCTGATCGAGGCGAACCACGATGAGGCCGGCATCAAGTGGCCGGATGCGGTCGCCCCCTGGGCGGCGGCGATCCTGAACCTGCGCCCGGGTGATGCGGCGACCGATGCGATGTGTGAAGCCCTCTACGCGAAGCTCGGTGACCAGGCGGTCTATGACGACCGCGCGGCGCGGGCGGGCGAGAAGTTCGCCGATGCCGACCTGATGGGCTTCCCCTGGCAGGCCATCATCGGCCCGCGCGGGGCGGCCGCCGGCAAAGTGGAACTGAAGCGCCGTGCCACCGGCGAACGCGCCGAGGTCTCGCTGGAAGACGCCATCGCGAAGATCCGCGGCGGCTGATCTTCCGCATGTTCGATGCCTTCGAGCGGGCCGTCGCCTTCCGCTATCTGCGGGCGCGCAAGGGGGAACGTTTCGTCTCGATCATCGCGGTCTTCTCGCTGGTCGGCATCACGCTCGGCGTCGCGACGCTCATCATCGTCACCTCGGTGATGAACGGGTTCCGCGCTGACCTGATGAACCGGATCATCGGGCTGAACGGCCATCTGACCGTGCAGCCGGAACGCGGCCGCGCGCTGGAGGGAAGCGAGGCGATCCTCGCCCGGCTCGGCACCATCGGCGGCATTGCCCAGGCGGCTCCGGTGGTGGAAGGGCAGGTGCTGCTGACCGCACCCGGTGGCGGCGCGGCTGCGGCGCAACTGCGCGGCGCGCTGCCCGAAGCACTGGCCGCGCGCCCGATCATCCAGCGCGCCATCCGCCTCGGCGACCTCGACGCCTTGGGGGATGAGGACGCGGTCGTGGTGGGTGCGCGCCTGGCTCAGCGCATGCGCGTCCAGCCCGGGGACACCCTGACGCTGGTGCTGCCGCAGGCGCGCGGCGGGGATTTCAACACCGCGCCGCGCCAACGCACGCTGCGCGTGGTCGCGACCTTCGACCTCGGCATGCCGGAATACGATGGCCGGACCATCTTCGTCCCACTCACCACCGCGCAGGCGCTGTTTGGGCTCGGCAACGCGGTCAGCCAGGTGGAGATCCTGGTCGCCGACCCATCCCGCATCGCGCCGGTGACGAGCGCCGTGCGCGCCGCCTTCGCCGGCCAGCCGCTGCGGATCACCGACTGGCAGGGGGCGAACAGCAGCATCTATGCGGCGGTGGTGGTGGAACGGAAGGTGATGTTCCTGATCCTCACCCTGATCGTCGTGGTCGCGGCGTTCAACATCATCTCCTCGCTGACCATGCTGGTGAAGGACAAGGGGCGCGACATCGCGATCTTGCGCACCATGGGCGCGGGGCGTGGGGCGATCCTGCGCATCTTCATCCTGTGCGGGGCGACCATCGGCTGCGGCGGCACGCTGGCGGGCTTCGCGCTCGGCCTCGGTGTCGCGATGAATTTCCCGGCGCTGCGGCGCGGCCTCGCCTGGCTGGAGGAGACTGGGCTGTTCGGCGCGGAACTGCGCTTCCTGATGCAACTGCCGTCGGTCGTGGAACCGGGCGAGGTCGCGGTGATCGTCGCCATGGGCTTCGGCCTGTCGCTGCTCGCCACGCTTTGGCCGAGCTGGCGCGCCGCCCGCATCGACCCGGCCGAGGCGCTGCGCCATGGCTGAAGCCCGCATCTTCGGCGCCTTCGAACGCGCGGTCGCCGCGCGCTACCTGCGCGCGCGCAAGGGCGAGCGGGCGGTGTCGCTGATCGCAGCCTTCTCGCTCGCGGGCATCGCGCTCGGCGTCGCGACGCTGATCGTCGTGCTGTCGGTGATGGGCGGGTTCCGGCAGGAATTGCTGAGCCGCATCCTGGGGCTGAACGGCAATCTCGGCGTCGTCGCCTCCGACGGGCCGCTGCGTGACTATGAGGCAGCGGCCGCGCGCATCCGCGCCCTGCCGCAGGTCGCGCAGGCCATGCCGACGGTGGAAGGGCAGGTGCTGCTGACCACCGATGCGGGGGCTTCCGCCGGCGGGCTGGTGCGTGGCGTCGCACCCGACCAGCTGCGCGCCCGACCGATCATCGCCGGCAATATCCGCGCCGGCAGCCTTGCCGATTTCGTGGGTGAGGATGCGATCGTGATCGGCACCGTGCTGGCGCGGCGGCTCGATATCGGCGTGGGCGACCGCGTGACGGTGATCTCGCCGGAGGGACGCACCACGGTGTTCGGCACCGTGCCGCGGCTGCGTGCCTATCGCGTTGCGGCGATCTTCGAAGTGGGCATGCAGGACTATGACGGTGCCTTCGTCTTCATGCCGCTCGAAGCCGCGCAGGTCTTCTTCCAACGCCGCGGCGTGGTCAGCCAGGTCGAGGTCTATCTGCATGACCCCGGCACGGCGGGGACGGTGGCGTTCGAGATCCGCCAGGCATTGGCTGGCCGGTCCATCGCCATCATGGACTGGCAGAACGCGAACAGCGGCTTCTTCCAGATCGTGCAGGTGCAGCGGAACGTGATGTTCCTGATCCTGACGCTGATCATCCTGGTCGCTGCCTTCAACATCGTCTCCTCCCTGATCATGCTGGTGAAGGACAAGGGGCGCGACATCGCCATCTTGCGCACCATGGGCGCGGCACGCGGGGCGATCCTGCGCATCTTCCTGCTGTGCGGTGCTGCGGTCGGCGGGGTGGGAACGCTGGCGGGCCTCGGCATCGGCCTCCTGTTCTGCGCGAATATCGAGACGATCCGGCAGGCTCTGATGAGTGCCACGGGCACGACCATCTTCGACCCCGAGATCTACTTCCTGACCCGCATCCCCGCCGTGGTGGATCCGTGGGAGGTCATCCAGGTGGTGGGCCTCGGCTTCCTTCTGTCGCTGCTGGCGACGATCTTCCCGAGCTGGCGCGCCGCGCGGCTCGACCCGGTGGAGGCGCTGCGCCATGAGTGATGCCCCGCTGCGCCTCGCCGCCGTCGAGCGCCGCTACAGGAGCGAGGCGGGGGAGCTGCCCGTGCTGCGCGGCGCGGAGCTGACGCTCGCCGCCGGCGAAATCGTGGCGTTGGTGGCCCCGTCCGGCACCGGCAAGTCCACGCTGCTGCACCTGGCCGGCCTGCTGGAGAAGCCCGATGCGGGGGAGGTCTTCGTCGAGGGCCGCGCCGCCGGTTCGCTGTCGGACGATGCGCGCACCGCGATCCGGCGCACGACGATCGGCTTCGTCTACCAGTTCCACCACCTGCTGCCGGAATTCACCGCGGAGGAGAACATCGTCCTGCCGCAGATGGCCGCGGGCGTGGCACGCCGGGCGGCGTCGGAGCGCGCGCGCGAACTGCTCGCCGCCTTCGGGCTGGCGGGGCGGGAGAGCCACCGGCCGGGGAAGTTGTCGGGTGGCGAGCAGCAGCGCGTGGCGATCGCCCGCGCGCTGGCGAACCGCCCGCGCATCCTGCTGGCGGATGAACCGACGGGGAACCTCGACGTCGGGACGTCGGACAAGGTGTTCAACGAGTTGCTGGAGCAGGTGAGGGGACATGGCGTCGCTGCGCTGGTGGCGACGCACAACCCTGACCTGGCGCGGCGGATGGACCGGATCGTGACGCTCGTCGAGGGGCGGGTGGTGCCGGCCGGCTGATGCCGTAACCACCGCGCGGCGTTGAAGGCCGCATCCTCGACCCCAATCTGTCACGGTGCGTTCCCGTAACTACCGACAGGATGGCGGCGATGACGGATCTCCCGATCGTCTTCAACGACGGCGCGGCCTACCAGGAATTCATGGGCGTCTGGAGCCGCCTGGCCGGGGATGTCTTCCTCGATTGGGTGGCGCCGGCCCCAGGGCTGCGATGGGTCGATGTGGGGTGCGGCAATGGCGCCTCGACCGAACTGCTGCTCGACCGCTGCGCGCCGGCGATTGTCGAAGGCATCGACCCATCGGAAGCCCAGTTGGCCTACGCGCGGACCAAGCTGGCCGGGCGCCCGGTCCGCTTCGGGCAGGGCAGCGCGATGGTCCTGCCTTATGCCGATGGTAGCTTCGACGCCGCGATGATGGCGCTGGTCCTGTTCTTCGTGCCCGATCCCGCGCGTGGCGTGGCGGAGATGGCCCGCGTGGTCGCCCCCGGCGGCATCGTTGCTGCCTATTCCTGGGACATGCTCGGCGGCGGCTTTCCCATCGCGGCGATGCATCAGGAAGCCGAGGCCATGGGCATGGCCATCCCGAAGCCGCCTTCGATCCAGTCCTCGCGGCGCGAGACGATGGAGGCGCTGTGGTCGGCGGCCGGCTTGCGCGCGGTGGAATCGCGCCCCATCACCGTCACCCGCCGCTTTTCGGACTTCGAGGCCTATTGGGTGACCAGCATGCGTGGGCCGACGATCGGGGCAGTCATGGCTGCGGTCCCGGCGCCGCAGGTCGCGGCGCTGAAGGAGCGCGTGCGCGCCCGGTTACCGGCCGATGCGGATGGCGGGATCACCGCCAGCGCAACGGCCAATGCCGTGAAGGGCGTGAAGAGGTAGGGGGCGGATCGTCGCCCGCCCCACCGGTTCAGTAAGCTGCGGTGAAGATCGTGCCGCGATGGGCGGGCCGCTCGACCTCATCGAGCATCGCCACGGCATAGTCCTCGGCGCTGATGCGGCTCTGGCCGTTCGCATCGGTGAGTAAGGTACGGCCGCCGAGGCGGAAACGGCCCGTACGCTCGCCGGGCGCAATCATGCCGGCCGGCGCGAGGACGGTGAAGTCGAGCTCACTTGCGGCGATGCGGTCGAAGGCGGCGCGCATGGCACGCGCCTCGGCATTGTGGGGCTCGGGCACGTGATCGGCCACGGGGGTGCCGTCGGGCAGGTTCAGGGACCCGGCGCCGCCGACCTGAAGCAGACGCTTGCCCGCGAGGCCCTCGACCAGCGCCTCGGCATAGGCCAGGGCCTCGGCAGCCGGGTTGCCGGTGCTGCGTGGGCTGACGGCTGCGATGACCGCATCGGCGGGCGCCGCAGCGGCTGCCAAGGCGGAGACATCGGTGATGTCGAGGCCCAGCGGCGTCACGCCGGCCCGGGGTTCGATACGGTCGGGATTGCGCGTTGCGGCGGTCACGTCATGGCCGCGCGCCAGCGCCTCGGCCAGCAGGCGGCTGCCGATCATGCCGGTGGCGCCGATCAGAAGGATGTTCATGGTCACTGTCCCTTGCCAGGAATGATGCTGGCAGGGCAATTACGGATGGTAACCTGGTTTCGATAGATCCATTTTCACGTCACATGGTTACCCCGAGGGAACCGAGATGCCCGCTGCGCATGCCATCAACCACGCCTGCCCCGTGCGCGACGTGCTCGACCGCGTCGGTGACGCCTGGTCCGTCCTGGTCATCACCGAGCTGAACAAGGGGCCCTGCCGCTTCAACGCGCTGCGCCGCGTGGTGGACGGCATTTCCCAACGCATGCTGGCGGTCACGCTGCGGCAGTTGGAACGCGACGGGCTGGTGACGCGCCGCGTGACCGACGGGCGCCCACCGCAGGTGACCTACGCGTTGACGCCGCGCGGCGTGTCGCTCCATGCCGCGTTGGCGCCGCTCGCGGACTGGGCGGCCCGGCACCAGCCGGCGATCCGGGAATCCCGCGCGGCCTTCGAGGCCGCGCAGGGCATCGCCGGCTGAATGAACTCAGGCGAGAACGAGCAGCATCGCGCCGACCGCGGCGATCCCGGCGCCACCGGCGCGCAGCACGGCGACGCGGCCCGCGGCCGCGCGGGCGATCCCGAAGCCCGCCGCATGCAGCAGCGCCGACGCCGCGAGCATGCCCGCCACCGTCAGCAGTAGCGATCCGCCGATCTCGCTGCCATGGGCGACGCCGTGCAGCAGGCCGAACCCGGCGGCCAGCGGCAGGGCCAGGGCGGCGCGCATCGGCACGGCCAGCGCGATGACCAGGCCCAGGACCAGAACCGTCGCGGCCACCCCCGGTTCGATCCAGGCCGGCAGGGCGGTCGCGACGCCAAGGGCAATGCCGCCCGCCATGCCGCCGAGGAAGGCACCCGGCAGCCACCAGGCGCGCGCAAAGCCGGCCTGCGCCGCCCACAGGCCGATCGCCACCATGGCAACCAGGTGGTCGAGGCCCAACAGCGGATGCGCGAAGCCGGCGCCGAGCCCCTCGGCATGCCCGCCATGGGCGAGCGCCGGGCCGGCGGCGGCGAGCGTCGGAAGGATCAGGGCGCTGGTGCGCAGTAGGCGGTTGGTCATCATCGGCTCCGTACGTTCTCCGCTTCGGGGGCGATCCTGATCGCGCCGCCAAGGCCCGGCAAGGCGAGCAAAGCCCATGCCGCGACGCGCGCGCGCCGAGCAGATCCTTGCCCGGGCATGCCGCCACGGAGCAGCGCCTTTCCCGACGTTCCGCGCGCCGGGACGCTGGGCTACCCTGGCGATCGCCAGCGAGTCCTGTGATGACCGAACCGTCCTCCTTCATCCATCTGCATGTCCATTCGGCCTATTCGCTGAGCGAGGGCGCCATCAAGGCGGACAAGCTCGCGGCACTTGCCGCGTCGAATGGCATGCCGGCCGTGGCGCTGACCGACAGCGCCAACATGTTTGGCGCGCTGGAATTCGCGGAATACTGCGCGAAGAAGGGCGTGCAGCCGATCATGGGGTGCCGGCTGTTCCTGACCCGCGCCGAGGCCGATCCCGACCGCCCCGATGTCGCTCGGCAGAACCCGGACCCGCTGGTCGGGTTGGCGATGGATCCGGTCGGGCTCGAGAACCTGCAGAAGCTCTCCTCGAAGGGGTATCTGCGGGACGATCCTTCGGGGCGGCCGACGATCACGCTAGACCTGCTGCGGGAACACACAGCGGGTGTCTTCCTGATGACCGGGGGAACGCTGGGGCCCATCGCGCGGCTGCTTGGCGACGGGCGGCGCGATGCCGCCACACGCATCCTTCATGCGCTGCGGGAAGCCTTCCCCGACCGCCTGGCGGTCGAGTTGCATCGCCACGGCCTGCCGCAGGAACGGGCGATCGAGAGCGGCCTGCTGGCGCTGGCCAGCGAGGCGCGGCTGCCCATTGTCGCGGCAAACGATGTCTATTTCGCCGCCCGCGAGATGCATGAGGCGCATGACGCGCTGCTGTGCATCGCCGAGGGCCGCACCATGGCCGAGCGCGACCGCCGCCGCGTCACGCCCGAACATTGGTTCAAGCCGGCGGCGATGATGCGCAGCCTGTTCGCCGATCTGCCCGAGGCCTGCGACAACACGCTCGCCATCGCGCGCATGTGCGCCGTGATGGCCGAGAGCAAGAAGCCCGAATTGCCGGTCTGCCCCAAGGTGCGCGAGGGCATGACCGAAGCCGAGACGGTCCGTGCCATGGCGAAGGACGGGCTGGAAGGGCGCCTCGACGCCATGCAGCCGCCGCCGGACGAGGCGAAGCGGCAGGTCTATCGCGACCGGCTGGACTACGAGCTCGGCGTCATCGAGAAGATGGGCTTTCCGGGCTACTTCCTGATCGTCGCGGACTTCATCCAATGGGCGAAGGCGCAGACGCCGCCCATCCCGGTGGGACCGGGGCGCGGGTCCGGTGCCGGGTCCGTCGCGGCCTGGGCGCTGCTGATCACCGACCTCGATCCCTTGCGCTTCGGCCTGCTGTTCGAGCGGTTCCTGAACCCCGAGCGCGTGTCGATGCCGGACTTCGACATCGATTTCTGCCAGGACCGGCGCGACGAGGTGATCCAGTACGTCGTGCGCGAATACGGTGCGGACCGCGTCGCGCAGATCATCACCTTCGGCAAGCTGCAGGCGAAGGCGGCAGTGCGCGACGTCGGGCGCGTGCTCGGCATGCCCTATGGCCAGGTGGACAAGATCGCCTCGCTGATCCCGTTCAACCCGGCCAAGCCCGTGACGCTGTCCCAGGCGATCGAGGGCGAGCCCAGGTTGCAGGAGATGCGGGACGGGGACGAGCAGGTGGCCCGGCTGCTCGACATCGCGCAGCAGGTGGAGGGGCTGTACCGCAATGCCTCGACCCATGCGGCGGGTGTGGTGATCGGCCGGCGGCCGCTCGTCGATATCGTGCCGCTCTATCGCGATCCGCGGTCGCCGATGCTGGTGACGCAGTACTCGATGAAATACGCGGAAGCAGCATCGCTGGTGAAGTTCGACTTCCTCGGCCTCAAGACGCTGACGGTGATCGAACGCGCGCTCGAGATCCTGAAGGGGCAGGGCACCGAGGTCGATATCTCCACCATCCCGATCGATGACCCGAAGACCTACGCCATGCTCGCCAAGGGCGACGCGGCAGGGGTGTTCCAGTTCGAAGGGCAGGGGATGCGCGACTGCCTGCGGCAGATGCGCGCCAGCCAATTCGAGGATCTCGTCGCCGCCGTGGCGCTGTATCGCCCCGGGCCGATGGCGAACATCCCGGCCTATTGCGCGCGGAAGGCGGGCGAGAAGTGGGAGCCGCCGCACCCCGCCATCATGCACATCCTGTCCGAGACCTACGGCATCATGGTCTATCAGGAACAGGTCATGCAGATCGCGCAGGATCTCGCGGGCTATTCGCTGGGTGCCGCGGACCTTCTGCGGCGCGCCATGGGCAAGAAGATCCGCTCCGAGATGGAGGCGCAGCGCAAGATCTTCTGCGACGGCGCGGAGAAGCGCGGGATCGAGCCGGCCAAGGCCGCCGAGATCTTCGACCTGATGGAGCGCTTCGCCGACTACGGCTTCAACAAGTCGCACGCCGCAGCCTATGCACTGGTGTCCTACCAGACGGCCTGGCTGAAGGCGAACCACACCGTTGCCTTCCTGGCGGCGTCGATGACGCTCGACCTGTCGAATACCGACAAGCTCGCGGGCCACATGCAGGAATGCGCGCGGCTCGGCATTCCGATCCTGCCGCCGGACATCAACCGATCCGGCGCCGAGTTCCGCGTGGAAACGGCGGAGGACGGCAAGGAGGCGATCCGCTTCGCCCTGGCCGCCGTGAAGCGCGTGGGTGAGGCGGCGATGCGCGACCTGGTGAAGGCGCGCAATGCGGACGGGCCTTTCGCCTCGCTGGCCGACCTGGCGGCGCGGGTGGATCCGAAGCTGCTCAACAAGATGCAGATCGAGAACCTGGCCCGTGCCGGGGCCTTTGAAAGCCTGGAGAAGAACCGTGCCCGCGTGATGGCCGGTGCCGAAACGATCCTGCGCCGCGCCCAGGCGAGCGCCGAGGAGCGTGGCTCCGGCCAGATCGGCCTGTTCGGGGCGGACTCCCAACGAAATGAGCCGCTGCGGCTGCCCGACGTTCCGGACTGGCCGTTGCTGGAACGCCTGTCCCATGAATCCGAGGCGGTCGGCTTCCATCTCTCGGCGCATCCGCTCGACACCTATCGAAAGGCGTTGCAGCGGCTGGGCGTGACGCCGTCGGCGCAGATCGCCGACCGCGCGCGGTCGGGCGCGGCGCGGCTGAAACTGGCCGGGACGGTGGTGAACGCGAAGGAACGCACGACCAAGACCGGCAGCCGCATGGCCTGGGTTCGGCTGTCCGACGCGCAAGGATCCTTCGAGGTGACCTGCTTCTCGGAGGTGCTGAACCGGTCGCGGGAACTGCTGGCCGAGGGCCAGGCCGTCCTGGTGACCTGCGAGGCGCGGATGGAGGGCGAGGCGCTGCGGCTGACCGCCAACGACGTCGAGGCGCTGGAGAAGGCCGCGAGCGGTGCCGGCGGCGGCGTGCGGCTGTGGCTGGACGACATCGCGGGCGTGACACCGATCCAGGCGCTGCTGACGCGAGAGGGTCGCGGCCGCGGCCGCGTGGTGCTCGTGCCGCGCACCGGGCCGGGTCAGGAGGTGGAGATGGCGCTGCCCGGCGGCTTCAACATCGGCCCGAAGGTCATGCAGGCGATGAAGGTGCTGCCAGGGGTTTCGGCGATGGAGGAGATCTAAGTCGGCGGTGACGGCTTAAGAGGCCCTCCGCCGGCGCGCGGGATAGACAGGGGCCTTCCCTTCAGGCCCCAGCCGTCTGAACCGGGACGAGGTCGGCTCAGGCTATGCGCTTGAGCATGTGGACGAACTCCATCCGCTCGACATTGGCAGCGCCGTCTGCCTGGAAGTGCTGGATGTGCGGCCCCTGCGTGTGGTGCCTGTCGCGGCTCTCCTGCGAGGCCCAGTGCTCGACGAAGACGAACATGCCGGGCTGGTCGCGATCCTCGAACAATTCGTAGCGCAGGCTGCCTTCTTCCTTTTGCGAGGGGCCGACGACGGCGATCAGATCTCGCCTCAGCTCTTCCTCCTTTCCAGCCTTGGCCCGCAGGCCGACGGTGATGAAGAGCGCGCTCATCACAGGCATCCTTTCAGGGAGGGAAGGCGGCCCGCATCGGACGGATGCGGACCGCCCAACGGGGATCATTCTGTCTTGTCGTAGGAGAACTGGATGCCGGCGGTGCCGCCGGTCTCGATGAACAGGCTCATGAAGGCGGGGACGGTCTCGGCCCGCTTCCAGTCGCGCTGCAACTCGCAGAACAGCTGCGGCACCGAGATCATCCTGCCGCCCGCCTGTTCGATGCGGCGCAGCGCCATCTCATGGGCGGCAAGCGATGTGCCGCCAACGGCGTCGGCGACGACGTAGACCTCATAGCCCTCGCGTAGGGCGTCCAGAGCAGGGAAGGTCAAGCAGGCCTCGGTCCACAGCGCCGTCATGATCAGCTTCTTGCGGCCGGTCGCCTCGACCGCCTTGCGGAATTCCACGTCCTCCCACGAATTGATCGACGTGCGATCATAGGTCGGCAGATGGCCCAGCACCTTGCGGAGCTGCGGGATCGGCGGCTTGTTCAGTCCGGTCTTCACATTGACCGTCGAGTGAACGATCGGCAGGCCGTAGGCGACAGCGGCCTTTGATGTGCCGACGATGTTGTTGACCAGAAGCTGGCGGTCCATCGAGGCGATCGAATTCACCTGGACGGGTTGGTAATCGATGATGACGAAGGCCGAGTTCTGAGGCGTCAGCAGGTCGTCGGCCTTGGGATCACGGATCGCTTCGCTGGTCATCGTGATGTCCTTTCCGGGAGAATGCGCCGTGGCGCGGCGCGCGCATGGTGCCGGCCACGACCGAGGACGCCACCGGCGGCGTTCGGTCAGCCGCGCTGGGAGTCGAGCATCTCGTGCTCGGTCGCGACCTGCTGGGCCTTGCCGTAGCTCTCGATCAGCAGCTGATAGGGCGGGAAGATCTGGGTGTAGATCGCGGCCCATTGCTGGGCGTCGTCGCGGTGCCAGGTCTTCTGCAGTTCCGAAGCGACGGCGGCCATGTCCATCGGCACGACGCCGGCCTGGACGACGCGCGCCAGCGTGATCTCCTGCGCCATCTTGGAATAGGTGCCGGAGGCGTCGACCACGACGAAGACCTTGTAGCCTTCCTGGACCGCGCTGATCGCCGGGAAGGCCATGCAGACGCTGGTGATCGTGCCGGCGATGATCAGGGTCTTCCGGCCCGTGGCCTTCACCGCCGCGACGAAGTCGGGGTTGTCCCAGGCATTGATCTCGCCCCTGCGCGCCACATACCGGGCGTGGGGAGCATTGGCGTGGATTTCGGGGATCAGGGGTCCGTTCGGCCCTTGTGGGACCGAGGCCGTGGTGACGACCGGCAGCTTGGCCAGGGTCGCCATCGAAGCCAGGGCTGCGGCATGGCGGCGCAGCGTGGTCATGGGCATGTCGGCGACGGTCTGGAACAGGCCGCTCTGATGGTCGATCAGCAGCATGACCGCGTCGTCGGGGTCGATCACCGGACGCTGGCCGTTGAAATTGGCGGGGAGGGTGGAAGCGGACATGCGCGGATCCTTTCGAGTGGGTCGTGCACAACGGAACGCGGCAGAGGGCGGATGAGGGCTGCGGCCCGGTCCGAAGACCGGGCCTTGCGTCGTCGTGGGTGGGGTCAGGCGGCGGCGATGTCGCCGAAGCGGCCGCCGTTGAAGTCCGCGATCGCCTGACGGATCTCGTCCTCGCTGTTCATCACGAACGGCCCGTAGCCGACGATGGGTTCGTCGATCGGTTCGCCGGTCAGGACCAGCAGGACGGCGTCCGCGTCGGCGCTCAGGGTGACGCTGTCGCCCTTGCGGTCGAGCAGCAGCGCCTCGGCGGCACCGGCGGGCTGGTCGCCATTGACCGTGACGTGACCCGACAGGACGACCACGATGGCGGTGTGGCCTTCAGGCAGGTTCAGCGTCGTCTCCGCGTCGCGGTTCAGCCGCACGTCCCACACGTTGATCGGTGTGAAGGTGCTAGCCGGACCCTTGGATCCGTTCATCTCGCCGGCGATGATCCGTGCCGTCCCGGCATTGCCGGGCAGGGAGACCGCCGGAATGTCGGCGTCCATGATCGACTGGTAGCCAGGCCGCGCCATCTTGTCCTTGGCCGGTAGGTTGACCCACAGCTGCACCATGCGGAACGGCCCGCCCGTCCGCGCAAAGGCGGGCGAGTGGTACTCCTCGTGCAGGATGCCGCCGCCCGCTGTCATCCACTGGACGTCGCCGGGGCCGATGACGCCACCCTTGCCGGTTGAGTCACGGTGCTCGACCTGGCCGTCATAGACGATGGTCACGGTCTCGAAGCCGCGGTGGGGATGCTGGCCGACGCCGCGACGCTTGGTGGTTGGTTCGAAATTATGCGGACCGGCATAGTCGAGCAGCAGGAAGGGGCTGACCTGCTTGCCCACGGCGTCATACGAAAACAGCGACCGGACGGGGAAGCCATCGCCGACCCAGTGGCCGCGATCATTGCCGTAGCGTCCCAGAACCTTCTTCATCGTTCGATCTCCTTGAGGCGAGCGGGCATTGCCCGTCGCGTTGGGGAGTTATTATTCCTGCAACGATGATTGCGGGAGATTGCGAATTGGCATCATTGCGTCCTATCAATCGGACGATGCGCGATCTCAACGACCTCTACTACTTTGTCCAGGTGGTGGACCATCGCGGCTTCGCCCCGGCGGCGCGGGCGTTGGGCATGCAGAAGTCCAAGCTCAGCCGACGGATCGCGCTGCTGGAGGCGCAGTTGGGAACGCGCCTGCTTCAGCGGTCATCGCGCAGGTTCTCGATCACTGAGATCGGCCAGGCCTATTACCAGCACTGCCTGGCCATGCTGGTGGAGGCCGAGGCTGCGCAGGCCGTGATCGACAATATCGCCGCGCAGCCGCGTGGGGTGATCCGCGTGGCCTGCGTTCCGGGCCTTCTGACCTATCAGATGGGCGAACTGATCGCCCGCTTCATGGCGCTCTATCCCGAGGTCGAGGTGCACCTCACCAGTACCAGCCGTCGTGTCGATGTGATCGGCGAGGGGTTCGATCTGGCGATCCGTGTTCGCGAACCGCCGCTGGGCGAGGCCGATCTGGTCATGCGCAAGCTGGGTGAGAGCGTCCACGGCCTGGTGGTGAGCCCGGGCTTGGTCGATCGCCATGGCGCGCCGGCTGGGCCGGCTGATCTCGCCGAGTGGCCGAGCCTCGATTTTGGACCGCCGCATCGCGATCACGTCTGGGCCTTGCGTCACCGCGACGGCCTGACCGCCTCGGTCCGGCATACGCCTCGGCTGGTGACCGACGACCTGCATCTGCTGCACGAAGGCGTGCTGGGCGGCCTGGGCGTCGCGCTGCTGCCGATGCTGGCGGTGATCCGGGACGTCGAGGCGGGCAGGCTGATCGACCTGCTACCGGATTGGCGGCCGCGGCGATGGATCGTGCATGCGGTCTTTCCGTCGCGACGGGGGTTGTTGCCGTCGGTGCGCCAGTTGCTGGATTTCCTCGCGCGGGGTTGCGCCGAGCAGCAGATCTACAGCGAGCCATCGACCGGGCCCCACGCGGCGGATCCGAAGAATCGGGTTTCCGGGCTGCCCGCTGACACCTCGCTATAGAATATTTTCCATAATATACCTTATGCGGTATTTCTTGATACCGATCTGGCGCTAGGGTTCGAGCCCCCGGCGCCCCGACCCTTCCGCAGAGCGGCAGCCGGCAAGCCTCGGGAAGGCTGGCGGGCGTCATGCCGGACGCCCGCCCACCCCGTCAGTTCACCGGCGTCGCCTGGAGCGCATTGGTGTACCAGTTCGGCGACGCCTCGTAGCGCACGCGCGACCGCAGCCCGGCCCAGCTCGCCTTCAGATAGAAGACCGGGATCACCGCGACGTCGTCCATCGCGATGGTCATGGCCTGCGCCGTCAGCGCGTCGCGCTGTGTGCGGTCCATGGTCTGAAGCGCCTGATCCAGCACCCGGTCCATCGCCGGGTTGGAGTAATGCTGCCGGTTGAACGGCCCCATCCGCGTCTCGTTGTTGCGCGTCGCCACCACCTGCTGGAGCGTGATCGCCGCGAGGTTCGAGGCGTAGGTCGTCATGAACATCGCGAAGTCGCGGTTCGTGGCGCGGGAGAAGATGGTCGCCGTCGGCAGCACCTCGACCGTCGTCGTCACGCCGATGCGGGTGAAGCCCTGCGCGACGGCCTGGAGCACTTCCGCATCGCCCGGGAACCAACCATTCGGCCCGTGGATCGTCATGCGGAAGCCCTGCGGATAGCCGGCTTCGGTCAGCAGTGCGCGGGCGCGCGCGACGTCATTCGCAACCTGCGGCCGGTCCGGGATGCGGCCCACCGCGATCGGCGGCGCGAACTGCTCGGCTGGCGTCCCCTGCCCGGCCAGCAGCCGATCGACGATCGCCGGGCGGTTGATCGCCATCGACAGCGCCCGGCGCACGCGCACGTCCCGCAGCGGATTGCGGTCCAGCGGGCGGCCCTGGTTGTCGGTGACGAAGGGCGCCTGCTCTCGCACGGCATCAGGGAACAGGTAGGCGGTGCCGTTGGCATCCGTGCTGAACATCTCGATGCGCCGGTCCGACGAAAGGCGCGCGACGTCTTGCGTCGGCACGCCGTCGATCAGGTCCACATCGCCCGACAACAGTGCGGCGACGCGCGACCCGGCGCCCGTCACGAAGCGGATCTGCACGCGGGCCCAAGGCGCGGTCTGCCCCCAGAAGTTCGGGTTGCGCTCCACCTCCATCCGTTCGCCGTTCACATAGGCAACGTGGCGATAGGCGCCGGTGCCAACCATGGCGCGGCCGGTGTTGAAGTCGGCCGTGCTGGCATTCGCATGCAGCTTGCGCGACAGGATCATCACCGCCGTCAGTTCGGCATCGAGGTAGGGCGACGGCTCGCTGGTCGTGATGCGCAGCGTGCGGTCGTCCACGATCGTGACGCCGGAGATGGTGCGCACCGCCGAGGCGAAGGACCCCGGGCTGTTCGGCACGCGCGGCAGGCGCTCGAAGGAAAATGCGACGTCCTCCGCCTGCAGCGGCGTGCCGTCGTGGAAGCGGATGCCCTCGCGCAGCCGGAACTCCCAGGTGCGGTCATCCAAGATGCGCCAGGATTCAGCGAGGCGGGAGACGATCTGCCCCTGGGAATCGAAGTCGACCATCGGGTCGAACACCTGGCGCAGCAGCGCGTTGTTGCTGTTGGCGCGGTGGAAATGGGGGTCCATCGCGGTCGGAACCGATTGCGCCGCGATGGTCAGCGTCTGCGCATTCAACGTCGTCGCCGCGGCGCAGAACGCCGCAGCAAGCAGGAACTTCTTCATTGCAACCCCCGGCAAAAACTCAGCGGCAACCTGCCGCCGGGCGGGCGGATGTCAAGCCGGGGCGCTGGCGAAGGCCGGCCGGAATGGTTGCGCGCGGAGGAAGGCATCGGCGATGCGCAGCATCTTCGCGTCCTCGCAGCGCGGACCTGCGATCTGCAAGCCGATCGGCAGCCCCTCCCCGGTTCGTCCGCAGGGAACCGACACCGCCGGGCCGTGGGACAGGTCGAAGGGATAGGAGAATTCCGCCCAGACCAGCCAATCCCACACATGGTCGGGCCAATGCGCGGGGCGCTGGCGGCCGACCTCGAAAGCTGCGACGGAGGCGGATGGCGTGACCAGCGCGTCCCATCCGCCATCGGCGAACCAGGTATTGACCTCGGCGGCGTAGGCGATGCGGCGGCCGGCGGTCGCGACCGCTTCCTTCACCGTCAGTCCGCCGAATTCGTCGAGACAGGCGACCAGACCGGGGTCCATCTCGGCGCGACGGGCGGGGTCTGTCTCGATGAAGGGATACATGGCCACGGCCCAGACCAACCGCTCCAGCTCCGGCCCCTTGGGGCCCCAGGGCGGCGTCACTTCCTCCACGGTCGCGCCCAGGGCCTGCAGGACGTCGATGGTCGCGCGGACGGCCTCCGCAATCTCTGGGTCCACACGCGCATGGCCGAGGTCGGGGCTGTAGGCAATGCGCATGCCCTTGAGGTCCGGCGCCCAGATATCGGTCGCCTGGATCGTCATGGGCAATGTCGTATGATCAGAGGGATGCAGGCCAGACATGACTTGCAACATCAATGCCGCATCGCCCACACTGCGGGTGATCGGCCCGGCATGGGACACCGAATTGTTGTTCGGCACCGGCGCATAGGGCACCAGACCGAAGGTCGGCTTGTGCCCGATCGCGCCGCAGAAATGCGCCGGCAGTCGAATGGAGCCGGCCCCGTCGGTGCCGAGATGAAGCGCCCCGCAACCCGCCCCCGCCAGCGCCGCGGCGCCGGAAGAAGACCCACCCGCCGTCCGGCCGTACATCCAGGGATTGTGCGTGTGTCCGGTCAACGGCCCACTGCTGACGGCCGTCCAGCCATTCTCGGTCGCCGTGGTCTTGCCGAGGATGATGCCCCCTGCGCCACGAAGCCGGGCCACGAGCGGCGCATCGGCGGTTGCCGGGGTGGTCGGCGTCAGGCGGGATCCGCGCCGGGTCGGCAGGCCCTCGACCGCCTGCACGTCCTTGATCGTCACGGGCACGCCATGCAGCGGACCGAGCGGCACGCCCGCCATGACCATCACTTCCGCCGCGCGCGCGGCGTTCAGCGCGCCCTCGGCGTCGAGCGTCGCGAAGGCGTTGATCCGCGGTTCCCACGCCGCGATGCGGTCGAGCACCGCGCGGGTGACCTCGACCGGGGACGCCCGGCGGTCGCGGATGATCTGCGCCTGTTCGACGGCGGTCAGGGTGGCGAGGTCGGTCATGCCGCGCGCTCCCAGGCCGCGACGTCGAGGAAGGTGGATTGGTAGCAGGCGCCCTCCCCCATATCCGTCCGCCGTTCGTCGCAGAGCATGTTCACCGTGCCCGACACCGCCTCGGCATCCGGGCGCTGGCCAGGGACCAGGACGATGCCTGGCTGCACCTCGTCGCTGATGCGCAGCACGAGCCCGACCGCGCCGCGGTCGTTGAACAGGCGCACGGTGGCGCCGTCCGCCAGGCCGCGCCTGTGCGCCTCGGCAGGATGCAGGATGGCGCAAGGGGCACCCTCTCGCTTGCGCAGGAAGGGCGAGGCCGCATAGGCGGTGTGCGCCTGGAAATAGCCCGGTGCGGTCAGCAGCCGCAGCGGCCAGCGGGCAGCGTCGGCCACTTCGACGGGGTCTTCCTCCCAAACCGGCATGGGCGGCACGCCCTGACGGGCCAGGGTTTCCGAGTAGATCTCCAACTTGCCGGACGGCGTGCGGAATTCCTGGGCCGCCGGCGGCGACACCTTCACCGGCCCCGCGAAGACACGGGCGGGATCCACCTCGGCGATGATGCCCGTCGCACCCTTGAAGAAGTGCGGGACGATATCCTTCGGCGCCATGGAGAAGGCAGGATCGGTCAGCCCCATCCGCTGGCCGAGCGCCTGCGCGAGATGGAAATTCGACATGGCCTGGTGCTGCGGGGCCACCGCCGCCGGCCCCCATTGCATTCGGTAGGAGCCGTAGGAGCGGTAGAAGTCCTCGGTTTCGAGGT
The DNA here is from genome assembly GCF_057586215.1 of Roseomonas sp. SRI_022. Taxonomy (NCBI): domain Bacteria; kingdom Pseudomonadati; phylum Pseudomonadota; class Alphaproteobacteria; order Acetobacterales; family Roseomonadaceae; genus Roseomonas; species Roseomonas sp. SRI_022. The sequence goes on along the minus strand of NZ_JBYCZL010000006.1, from coordinate 66,003 downwards.
AGGTCGTGGCGGGCAGGACGATGTCCGCGAAGCGCGCGGTGTCGGTCAGGAACGGGTCGTGGACGACAGTGAACAGGTCCTCTCGCGCCAGGGCCCGGCGCAGGCGGTTCACATCCGGGTTGGTCACGGCCGGGTTGTTGGCGGCGATGAACAGCGCGCGGATCGGCGGGTCGCGCATCTCCTCCAATGCCTCACCCAGGGCCAGGTGGTTGACCATGCGCGCACTGGCGGGGCCAGAGGGCTTGCCCACGAAGCCGAACTGGAAATCCATCGATCCGGCGGCGAGCAGCAGCGCCCCGCCCCCTTCCCGCCCATAGGCGCCGGTCAGCGCCGGCAGGGTCGCGACCGCGCGCAGCGCCTGGCCACCCTTGGCGAGCCGCGTCATACCTTCACCGAGGCGGATCAGGGACCGCTTCGCCTCGCCATACATCGCGGCCAGCCGTTCCACGTCATCCACCGAAAGCCCGGTGATGGCCGCCACGCGCGCCGGCGGGAAGTTCGGCAGAACCTCCGTCGCCCAGCGGTCGAAGCCCAGTGTATTCACCGCGACGTAATCCCGGTCGAGCAACCCGTCGCGCAGCAGGATATGAGCGATGCCGCAGGCCAGCGCCGCATCGGTCCCGATGCGGATCGGCAGGTGCCAGTCGGCCCGCGCCGCGGTCTGGCTGCGGCGCGGGTCGATCACCACCAGCTTCACGCCGGTCTTCCGGACCTTCTCCAGCAGCGCCCAGAAATGGACGTTCACCGCCATCAGGTCGCAGCCCCAGGCGATCACCAGGTCGGAATGGATCACGCTCTCGGGGTCGGTCCCGCCGACCGGCCCGCAGGTCATGTCCCAGGCGGTTTCGCAGCAGGTGTCGCAAACCGTGCCCGCCTGCAGCCGCGACGTCCCGAGCGCATGGAACAGCCCCGACACCAACCGGCGGTTCATATGCCCCTGATGCGCGGAGTAGGCGTAGCCGAGGATCGCCTCCGCCCCGCTCTCGGTGATGATCGACTTCCAGCGGCTTGTGATCTCGTCGAGTGCGGCATCCCAGGTGATCGGCTCGAACTGGCCGCTGCCCTTCGGCCCGGTGCGGCGCAGCGGTGTGCGGAGCCGGTCGGGCGAATGCACCGTCTCCATGTCCCGGTTCACCTTGGCGCAGGCGAATCCGGCCGTGTAAGCCTCGTCCGGATCGCCTTGGAGCCGGACCACGCGACCATCCTCGACCTCCGCGACCAGGGAGCACATGTCGGGACAGTCATGGGCGCAGACGACGCGGACCTTGGTCATGGGCAGGCAGGTTCCTTCGGGCTCGGCGGCAGTCTCGGAAAGGATGGCCCGGCGCGCAACAGGCCGCAGGGGCTTGCCAGGGCGCCGCGGTCGCGGGACGACAATGCGCCCTCCGTATCGGACCCGCCATGACCGACGCCCGCGCCGCCATCACCCATCTGATCGACGTCATGGCGCGGCTGCGCGACCCGGACACCGGCTGCCCCTGGGACCAGGTGCAGGATTTCGCGACCATCGCCCCCTACACCATCGAGGAAGCCTACGAGGTCGAGGACGCCATCGCCCGCGGAACCCCGGCGACCCTGCTGGATGAGCTCGGCGATCTGCTGTTCCAGGTCGTCTACCACGCCCGCATGGCGGAGGAGCGTGGCTGGTTCGCCTTCGCCGATGTCGCGGCGGCGATCGCCGACAAGATGGTCCGCCGCCACCCGCATGTTTTCGGGGAGGCCGAGGCCCGCACCGCCGAAAGCCAGACCGCCGCCTGGGAAGTGCAGAAGGCCGCCGAGCGCGCCACCCGTGCGGAGACCGGAACCCTTGCCGGCATTCCCACCGGCCTCCCCGCTCTGACGCGCGCGGCCAAGCTGACGCGCCGCGCCGGGCGGGTGGGCTTCGACTGGCCGGACGCGGTGGCAGTGCTCGACAAGCTTGAGGAGGAGGCTGAGGAGTTGCGGACTGAACTTAGCAGTTCAGAAAATACCCTTGATCCTGTGGCAATCCGTGATGAGGTCGGAGACCTGCTTTTCGTGCTGGCGAACCTCGCGCGCAAGCTGGACCTCGAGCCGGAGGATTGCCTGCGCGGGGCCAATCGAAAATTTGAGCGACGCTTTGGGTATATCGAACAAACGCTTCATATTGAAGGAATTTTACCGGCAGATTCGACGCTGGAGCGTATGGAAGCATTGTGGCTGGAGGCGAAGCGTCACGAGCGAACCAAGGGCTGATGGTTGATGCGAGTATCAATGTTTAGTTTGCTGATTTTATGTTTATTCTCATTGAATGAGCTATCCGCTCAGCCTCATCGAATTCTCCTGGATGTCGGCGCCGCCGGCCGGGTCAGCGCCACGCCGCATGGCATGGGCGAGGCGCTGCGCCTGACGCGTGGCGGCCAGACCCTCTGGCAATCCCGTGACCAGCGCTTCGAACCCTTCCGCGATGGCGCCGCCATCCCAATCGGGGAGGGTCTCACCGCCACTGGCGTCACCGGCTGGACCGGCGGGGCCTATTGCTGCTGGACGCTGCACCTGTTCCGCCAGGGTCCGGGCGGGGTCGCCCATATCGCTTCCCTGCGCCTCGGCAAGCGGGAACCGGGCATCATCCGGCTCTCGCCGCCCGCGGGGCCGCCCATCCTGCTCGCCGATGCGACCTTCGACTTCTGGGAGGCCCCCATCAGCCGGGCCACCGACCTGCATCCCACCCTTCCCCTGCGCTGGACCGGCCGGAGGCTCGAACCCGATGTCGCGGCGATGCGGCGGCCTGTCGCGGCCGCGCTCGGCACCGCCTGCGTCGATATGGCCGCCCCTGACGACATGCCTCCGCCAGAACAGCGGGTGACGACCTATGCCGATCTCGGCGCGGCGATCGCCGCTTTGCGGGCGCAGGATTGGGGCGCATCGGCCGGTCGCCATCCTGGCGTCGAGGCTGCGCGCCTGGCCGCCTGCCTGATCTTCACCGGTCACGCCGCCGAGGCGCGGCGCCTGCTGCAGGAAGCCTGGCCGGCCGCCACGCCCGGCCTTGCCGAGACCGAGCGGCAGTTGGCCGCCCGGCTCGCCTGCAGCCCCTTCATCGCCGCGCTGCGCGCCGCCAACGTCGTCGGCGCGCCCTATCTTGGCGGGCGCTGCGCACGGGGAGGGCGCGACCAGACGGCCGTCTTCGCTCTGGGGTGGCGGTGACGAACCCGCTGCCCGGCTTCAGGCCGGGCGCGTTTCCGCTTTCACCGCGACGCGGCCCTCCGGCAGCGGGATGAACTCCGTCTCATCCCCCGGCACCTTCGGGAAGGCGCCGGTCTTCCAGTCAGCCTTCGCCTGCTCCAGCCGGTCGCGGGAGGACGCGACGAAGTTCCAGTAGATGTAGCGCGGCCCATCCATCACCGCCCCGCCCAGCATCAGCAGTCGGGCTCCCTGCGGCCCGGCGGTCAGGGCCAGCGCATCGCCGGCGCGGAACACCAGCATCCGCCCGGCGTCGAAGACCGTGCCGGCGACCGAGACCGACCCCTCCACGACATAGGCGCCGCGTTCCTCGTGCTGCTCCGGCAGGGGCAGCCGCGCCCCGGGCTGCAGCACCGCATCGGCGTAGAACAGTGGGGAGGAAACCTTCACCGGCGCGCGCAGCCCCCACCCCTCCCCGGCGATCAGGCGCAGCGACAGCCCGCCATCCTCGACCTGCGGCAGGGCCGCAGCATCGTGATGGACGAAGCCCGGCGCGGTGTCCTCCACGTCCTTGGGGAGCGCCACCCAGGATTGGATGCCGAACATCCTCCGCGGGCGGTCGCGCAGCGCCGGATCGGTGCGCTCGGAATGCACGATGCCGCGCCCGGCGGTCATCCAGTTCAGGGCGCCGGGTTCGATCGATTGCGCGCTGCCCAGGCTGTCGCGGTGGAAGATCTCGCCTTCGAACAGGTAGGTGACGGTGGACAGCCCGATATGCGGATGCGGGCGGACATCGAGGCCCTTGCCGGTGAGGAATTCGCCCGGCCCCATCTGGTCGAAGAAGATGAAGGGACCGACCATCTGCCGCTCGCGCGCCGGCAGGGCGCGGCGCACCTCGAAACCGCCAACGTCGTGGGCGCGAGGGATGATGACGGTCTCGAGTCCTGGCGGCGGCGGCGGGCAGACCGGATCGGCTTCGTCGAGAGTGCTCATGGCGAGGATCTCCTTCGTCCGCAGATGTCGGCCGAACCGTGGTCCCGCGCCAGTGCCGGCAGGTGATGACGGCCATCAGCCCGGCGGATCAGCGCCCGGATCCACGAGGCGGGATGCAGGCCCGCGCCTGTCCCGATGCGCGCGTCGCACCGCGGGTGACGATGGCCAAGGTCGGGGTCTGCCGGTATTCGGCAGCGGTGGTACCTTTAGGGCGTGCCGCCAGGAGCAGGTTCAAGGCCTGCCGGCTGGCCGGATCGCCCAGCAACTCGACCAGCCTGGCCAGGGAGGCGAGCGCGAGTTGGGCGTATTGTGGATCCGCGCCGGCCCAGCCGCCCGGCGACACCCAGCCGCGACGGCGTGTCTCGGCGGCGATCTGCGCCCAGGTCGTGAATCGCGGCTGCGCCTGTCCCTCGGGTCTTACAGCCAGCCAGTATCCCATGCCGTCCGGAGCGGCGAAGCCGGCGGCTTCGCTGAGGAAGCGGCGCGACAGGAAGTTGCCCGCCCAGGCGAGGACGGCGCGCGCATCCGCGTTGCCCCGCGCGGTGGCCGCTGCGGCGGTGGATGCGAAATAATCCTGCTGCCAGGGAGCGATCGCGGCCAAGTCAGCATTCGTGCCGGGCAATTGCCCGTGCGCGTCGCCCTGCAGCGCGGTCCAGCGCGGTAGCTGGCTGCGCAGCCAGGCCCAGTTGCCCGCCGCGGCCTGGCGCAGGAATGGTGTGTTCGCGTCATCGTCGGGGCCGATCCAGGCGGCGTTGTCGACCTCCCGCAGCGCCCAGGCTGCGCTACGGACCTGCGGGCCATTGGCAATGATGACATCCCCGAGCCGCGGTTCCGGATTGCGTCCGTCGGGATAGGTCGAAACGACGGCCCGCGCCGCCTGGGCCTGCAACTCGTCCAGGAACGCGCGGCGACCTGTCAGCAGGGCGGGCACGAAGGCCAGCGCCGGCTGATGCGCATCGTCAGGTGTCCAACCCGTGTCCTCCGGGATGCGCTGCGCCAGGCTGCGCGGCGGAGAACCGCCCCGTGGATCCGACCAGAAGCCCGGCCATCGACGCGTGTCGAGCCAACCGCCCGTGCCCGCCGCGCCGCCGCCCGGGTCCCAGAAATGCCACGGGATGGCGCCGGCCGCCTCCGCCTGGCCTGTCGCATAGGCCGCCGCGCGGACATCGCCGCTGATCAGCCACGCGGCCTGCCAGCCAGTCGCCGGGCCGATATCGAGGCGGCCACCCGTCGTGGGCATGTACTTCGCCAGCCCACGATTGCCGAACGGTGCGTGCCAGGCCGGCGCAGCCATTTCAGTGGCCAACCGCGCGAGCACAGCCTCATCGACGCCGTTGGCGACGTCATAGCGCGCGATGGCACCGGTATCGGCCAGATAGGCAACGTCCGGATGGACCAGCGGCAGCGGCGCCGCCGCAGCGCCCCGCAGCCGATGCACCGCCCGGCCCAGCGCCGTGTACTGAAACTGCCGGATGCCATCGAAACGGAGCACCTCCTGCCCGTCATGCTCCAACCGGGCGGTGTATGTGGCGGTGCCGCCGCCCGGGCGCATCGCAACGTCGTTGCGCAGCCAGATATCGGCCCAGAGCGAGCCGTCACTGCGCAGCGCGAGATCGGCGACCAGCCGCATCGAGGTCGCCCCCCCGACGGCCGCCGCCGGCACCGGCGCTTCGATGCGAATCTGCCGCGCCAAGGCGCCGGCCTGCCAAAGGCGCATTCCGCGCGACGCCGCGGTGCGGGCCATCGCCTGCAAATCCGCCCGCCACGGCACCGCGCCGGGGGCCGCGATCTCGAGCACCAACCGCCCCAGCCCGTCCCAATTCGCCGCCTCCGGCGCCGCGGGTGGGTTGGCGCGGAGCAGCATGACGCCTTCGGTTTCGCCGCGCCGCAGCGCCGGCGCGGCGAGCGCAAGCACCGCGAAGCGCGCCGAGCCGTCCACGTGGCGCGTGGCGACGTCCATTTGCAGCGGCAGCGGCGCCCCGCTGGCGCGCCGTGCCGACAACCCGGCGCCGCGCGGCACATCGCCCGGGCGGAACGCCTGGCCGAAGACGATGATGCTCCCCTCGGGCGCTCCGCTGCCGGTCAGCACCATCCCCACCACCTCGCCCGCGCCGGCGGCGCAGGGCGGCGGCGTCGCCGCCACGAAACGGCCGGCCGCGCCCTGGGCCGACGCGCCGTGGCAGAGGGCCGAGGCGGCGAGGACACCGGCCGCGCGGCGGCCGATTGCCGGACCGATCATGCGCGTGCCGCCAGGACGCGGCGGAACAGGTTGACCTGGCCCGCCGTGGTCGGCTCCCAGCCGAAGCGCTCCGCATGCTGCCGTGTCGCGGCGCGGTCAGGCGGGTTCGCCAGGAGGCTTCGCACTCCGGCCACGATGGCCTCGGGCGTCACGTCATCCAGCACCAGGCCGGCGGCGGGGCCGTTGATCGCCTCGGCGCTGCCCCAAGCCGGCCCCGCCAGGGCTGGTGTGCCGCAGGCCATCGCCTCCAGCAGCACATTCGCCCAGCCTTCGCGCAGGGATGCCAGCACGAGCGCATCCGCCGCCGCGTAGAAGCGCGCCAGCGCGGCATGCGGCTGCGGCCCGAGCAGCCGGACGCGGTCCGCAACGCCGAGGCGCGTCGCGAGTGCCAGCAGCGCCGCCCGTTCCGGCCCCTCGCCTGCCACCAGCAGCGTGCAGCCAGGCAGGTCCGGCAAGGCAGCGATGATGCGGTCATGGCCCTTGCGCGGAATCAGCAGCCCGACCGAGAGCAGCGTCGGTCCGGTGAGGCCGAGTTCCGCCCGCAGCGCGTCCCGGTCATGGGTCGGGCGGAAGGTGTCGAGATCGACGCCGTTACGCAGCACCGTGACCTTCTCCGCCGGCGCGCCGAGATCGAGCAGCCCCTGGCGCAGCCCCTCACTGACGGCGATCAGCGCGTCCGCCCCGGCAACCACGCGCGCGATCAGGCGCCGGGGCAGACGGTATTGCGGCAGCAGGCTGGTATCGGAGCCGCGCGCCGTCACCACCACCGGCAGGCCGAGTTCCTTGCCGAGCCAGAGTGCGGCCACCCCATCGGGATAGAGATAGTGCGCGTCGATCGCATCGAAGCGCTGTCCGTCGCGGATCAGGCGCTGAGCCTCGGTACGGATGGCGCGATACAGCATCCATGGCCCGCTGAGCAGGCCGATCCTTGGCAGCGCGAGAAAGCGCGGGTGATGCACCACGAGGCCGTGGCGATGCTCCAGCGGCGGTATGCCGGCATAGCGGCCCCAGCCGCCGAAGAGCGGGCTGGAGGAGGGGAACCATGGTACGGGCGCGATCACCTCGCTGCCTGCCGCGCCGCTGGCCACGAGGTGACGCAGGCGGTTCTCCACGAAGACACCGTGATTGGGCTGGCGCGCATTCGGATAGAGCGTCGTGATGGTGAGCAGGCGCAAGACATGCGCATCCGACCGCGCAGGCAGGCGCCGCGGTGCAATGCCATCGGCAATGCCGTGGCTGGCGTCCTTGAGCGCCACCTGGCGTTCCATGCCAGTTCTCCTGTGGCGGCCCGGTCAGTTGGCCGGCGCGCGCGGCGCGCATCCTGGCAAGTCATGGCCGTCGTTGGAAGCCGCAGCTGCGCTGCATGCCCTGCGATACTTGCGCGACAGGGCGAGCGGGACGCATCCTGCATGGAGCTGGGGCGCTCCGCAGGGAATGGGCATGCGAGCTTGGTTGAAGTCGGTATTGTTCACACTCGGAGTAGCACGCCTGGTCCACCGGTTCCGCAACCGGTCGGTGCTGACAGTGGTGATGTTCCACCGCGTTCTGCCACCCGAGGATGCGCGCTTCGCCGGAGCAAACCCGACCTACACAGTGACGCCGGACGAGTTTGCGCGGTGCCTCGATTTCTTCGCGCGCTTCTACGGCGTGGTGTCGCTGGCAGATGTGCAGCGCGCGGCCGAGGGCGGATCGCTGCCCCCCTGCCCGCTGCTGATCACGTTCGACGATGGCTGGCAGGACAATGCCGCCTATGCGCTGCCGCTGTTGCAGGCACGCGGCATGCCCGCCGTGCTGTTCGTCGCCACCGGCCATGTCGGGCAGGAGGAAGGTTTCTGGCAGGAGGAGATTTTCGATCGCATCGCCGCGCGCGCGGTGGACGGCCAAGGCATACGTGAAGCCGATGCGACGGTGGCGGCACTTCTGGACCGCCCGGCAACGGAACGCGAGGCGCGCCTTGCTGCATTGCCGCCACGCGACCTTCCGCGCCGCATGGCCGATGCCGACGAGTTGCGCCGGCTGGAACAGGCGGGCGTCAGCATCGGTGGCCATGGCCATTCCCATGATCCGCTGAACGCGGTCGTCGATGCTGGCGCCGAGTTGGCGCAATGCCGCGCGAGCCTCGCAGCACTTGGCCTGGGCGGCGCGCGGCCGGCCTTCTCCTTCCCGCATGGGCGATGGTCGCCCGCGCTTGTTCTGGCCGCGCGCGCGGCGGGCTTCGGGCTTTGCTTCACGAGTGAGGCGGAACTTGTGCCGACCGAGGCGCTGCGCACCGACGGCGTTGCCGGGCGTGTGTCGGTCGAGCTCGCCGGCCTGCGCAACGCGGATGGCTTCGACCTGCCGGCGTTCGCCTTCTCGATGCTGACCCGGCGGCATGCAGCAGGGTAGCAGCGCGCCATTCGCCGCGACGATCAAGCGTCCCTCCGAACTCGATGCGGAGGAGACCGAGGCGTGGCTTGGCTTCATGTCGTCCACCGAACCCCTCGGGCGGGCCTTCTTCTCACCTCGATTTGCGCGGGCCTGTGAGCGTGCCTTCGGCCGGGTCCACGTTGCGGTGCTGCGCGACGACAAGGGCCCTTGCGCCTTCCTGCCTTTCCGCTTCCCGAGCGCCGGCCATGCGGCGTTCCGCGTGGCAGAGCCGGCTGGCGGCGACCTGGCCGACCACGCTGTTCTCGTGGCCAGGCCTGGCCTACGGGTCGAGCCGTCGCGCCTGCTGCAGGTCTGTGGCCTCGGTTCCCTGTTCGTGCCGCAACTCTCGCCGGGGCAGGACATGTTTGGCCTTGCGGCCGAGCCGGTACGCATCGGTCATGTGATCGATCTAGCGGCGGGCCCCACGGCCTATATTGCCGCGCTCTCGGCGCGCGACCGCGCTTTCGTCCAGGACACCGAGCGTCGCGCACGCCGCATCGAGAAGGAATTCGGCCGTGCCGAGCTGACGGTCCTCGTCGATCCGCCGGCCGACGCGATCGAAGACCTCATCGAGGCGAAGCGGGCGCAGTATTGTCGCACCTCCGTCGGCGATCCGCTCGCTTCGGAGGCAAGCCGGCGTCTGCTGCTCGAACTCGCCCGCGACGGAGGCGAGGATTGCCGCGTCATCCTCACCACGCTCGCGGCGGGAGGAAAGCCGCTCGCGCGCCACCTCGGCCTCATGCACCACGGGACGCTGAGCTACTGGTTCCCGGTGTATGATGAGGAAGCGCGTCGCGTCTCTCCCGGCCGGATGCTGCTCTGGCACACCATCCTGGCCGCCGGGGCGCACGGGATCACATTCATCGATCGTGGCGGGGGCGATACGCAGGCGAAGCGCGACTTCTCGACCGGCACCGTCACCTTCGGGATGGCGCAATGGCAGGCGCCTGGGGTCGTGGGATGGGCGGCGCGGATCTGGCAGTCGGCGCATTGGCGGCTGCGCGGATAAGCATGGCGGTTCCGGGCGCGGTTTCCGTCATCATCCCAGCGCGCAACGCCGAGGCGACGATCTCGCGCGCCGTCGTCTCCGCTCTCGATCAAACGGCGCCGCCGCGCGAGATCATTGTCATCGACGATGCCAGCACCGACCGGACGGCGGAGTGCGCGATGGCGGCGGGTGGTCCCCTCACCCGTGTCATAACCGAAGCCGGACGGTTGGGTGCCGCCGGCGCGCGCAATGCCGGCATCAAGGCGGCGGTGGGTGAATTCATCGCCTTCCTCGACGCCGACGACAGTTGGGACGCGACCAAGACGGAACGCCAGATCGCGGTGATGGCCAGCCATCCCGCCATGACATTCTGTGCCTGCCGCGCTCGCCATATCGCCGAGGATGGCAGCCCGATCGGCCCGATCCACGGTGGCGTGCCGATCGCGACCGGCCCGGAGGCTTGGCGTGCGCTGCTCGCCGAGAACTTCGTCGCCACGCCCTGCGTCCTTGCCCGGCGGGATGCGATCCTGGCCGCCGGCGGCTTTGATCCGGCCCTGCCGGTGGCGGAGGACCAGGACCTGTGGATCCGCTTGGCTCTCGCTGGCGAGGTCGGCTTCGTGGAGGATGTGCTGGTCACGGTGCAGGACCGGCCGGGCAGCCTGTCGCGTGAATATGCAGGCAGCACCGCTGCGGTGACCCTCGACATGGTGCTTGGCCATATCGAACGGCAATCGGCGCGATTGAGCCGCGCGGAGCGCCGATACGCGCTTGGCGCGCGCTACACGCAGAACGGGCGGCGCTTCTATCGCGGGGGCGGCTGGCGGGAGGGCTCGCGCTGCCTGTTGTTAGCCATGGTGCATGGTCACGCTGTCGGCGCGAACCTCTGGTACCTGGTGACCGCGGCGCCAGGCGTGGCAGTGGTGAAGCGTTGGCTGCGCCGGGCGCTCTCAGGACAGCAACGCTGACGTTGACCGGTGTTCCGTCGTCGCGGAACGGAATGCGGTGACGCGTGCCGCCGATTGAAATCACAAACAGCGTCACGATGCCGCGGCGCGACCCAGTCGGCCCGCGTCGGGCCGAATGCGCCATCGTGCCAGAACTGGCCGAAATACTTAAATATTCGTTATCGAACCCGAAGTACGACCGAGCGGAAACGCTAAACAGTACTTCATAAAAACTGAATCACGACGGCGCGATATCGTGCTTGCGGCCGACGAAGATGGGGATGTTCGCCGCCAACACCGCCTGCCCCTTCGTCATCGCATCGGGAGATGGTGGGACCGGACAATTGCTGGTCGTCGGCCAGGGTGGCTTGAGGGATTCCATCCAGGGTTGTATCAGCGCGCTTCCTATCCCGCGGCCTAGCCGCCGATTCCGCAGCCTGCACGCAGGCAACCACCGGAATAGTTCAAATTTTCAATGAACATCGGATATTCCGACGTTTTCTGCTCGACTCACTTGAGCTGACGCGGTTCAAAAAACGTATCTTTTGCGTAAATACCCATCATACCCGTTCAGAAATCCTTGACTTGAGACAGGTGTGTGGCCAGCCAATGGACAACCATTGGTGGAGTGTTTCGTGTCCGGTACTGTCAGCTTGCCGTCGTTCGCCTCATTGCCGCCCGGCGGCATCGTCAGCCTGCGCCTTGAAAATGCTGGTCTGGGCCCGCTCGCTGGGGGTATCGCGACCTTCGGACAGGTCTTTCAGCCGGGTGAGCTGCCCGCAGGCAGCGGACTTGCCGCAACCGTCGCGGGTAGCGCCGCGGGTATCCAGTTGGATGTGAAATCCACCTACCCGGACGGCTCGGTGAAGTTTGCCGTCGTCTCAATCGAGCGACCCGACCTCGCCGCCGGCAGCGCAGTCGATGTCGTGCTGTCGCGCGGCACTTCGGCCGGCGCGCCGGCGATCGACCTCGCCAATGCCCTCGCCAGCCATGACTTCACCGTGGATATCGTCACCGCGGGCGGCACGACCCATGTCGATGTGCTGCAGGCCCTGACGGATGCGCTCGCCGCCGGCACCGCATCGGTCTGGCAGCAGGGCGCGCTCGCGACGCAGGCGCGCGTCGAGGTGGCCCTGCAAGGGTCCCAGCGCCTCGTCTTCGACGTGACGGCCTTCAAGGGCGGTGGGTTTGAGGTTGAGGCCCAGTTCAACAACGATCGCACGATGGAAGCGGTCGGAGGGCGCGTCGCCTATACGGCGATCGTCACCATGGACGGGCGCGAAGTGGCGCGGGAGGCGCTCGACCAGGCCCAGTACCAGAACTGGCACGAGAGTTTCTCGTCCAACGGGCGCGACGGCGGACAGGGTCTTGGCGATCCGAAAGCCGGCTGGCTCAACATCCAGCACGATACCGTGCATCTCGAGGCAACCGGCGCGATCTCGGCCTACGATTTCGACCAGGGCGTCGCCGCCTCGAAGCTCGACAGCTGGTACGCAGCAACCACCCAGGCCGGTTGGGGCGACCCCTTGGCCGCCAATGGCCTGATCCAGTACATGCCGATGACCGGCGGGCGCGAAGACATCGGCATCACGACAGCCGCGAATACCGGCTGGATCCTGACGCAGGATGCGCGCGCCGCTGCCTATGCGATGGGCCAGGCGGAGGCGGCGAGCGGCATTCCCTGGAATTTCTGGGATGCGGCGCACGGCACCTGGCTCAGCACCGACTACTATGCAGACCTTTGGACCGATCCACGGGGAGGCACTGGCCGCCCCGGCGATTCAACATCGACGGGACTGACGCAGCAGGTCCCGCTCGACACGGGGTGGACGACGGAAGCGGCGCATCCGCCGAACCTTTCCTACATCCCCTATCTGCAGACGGGCGAGCGGTGGACCCTCGATAACCTGAACGCCGAGGCGGCCTGGTCGATCATGACGGTCTGGCCGACAATGCGCCAGGGCGCCTCCGATCTGCTGGCGTCCGGTGGGCAGGTGCGCGCCGCGGCCTGGGCTCTGCGCGAAGTGCAGGAAGCCGCGTTCGCCAATCCCGAGGGCTCGGCCGAGCAGGCCTACTTCCAGAGCGTTGCCGACGAGAACTGGTCCTGGCTGGTGTCACAGATTCCGACCTGGACGGCGCAGCAGGGCGAGGCTCATGGCTGGGTGCCTGGCGATTACCGCGAGGCAGGCGGGATCGCGACATGGCAGCAGGATTATTTCGCCTCGGTCACCATCCTGGCGGCACGCCAGGGCAACGCGGACGCGCTCGAATTCCTTGAGTGGCAGTCGAATTTCCTCGTCGGTCGTTTCCTCGTCGCAGACCAGGGGTTCCTCCCGGCCGACGGCACGGCCTACAGCCTTGCCGTCGCGGACCCGAACACCGGGGTACGCTATCAGACCTGGGAGGAGATGGCCGCCGCCATGAAGGCGCGCGGCTGGTCCGGCGATGGGCAATATACCGACCAGAACTACGCCCAGCTCGCCCTCGCGACGCTCGCGGGCATCTATGAGCTGACCGGCTCGCGCGACGCCGCCACGGCCTACTGGAAGATTGCCGATGCGGTGCCCGCCTTCGCATCCGATGCCGCCTATTGGAACAATCCGACGAACGCCTTCGTGCCGCCGCCGAGAGACGGCTCGCAGGAGGAGATCCCTCCGCCTTCCGGCGGCGGGGTCTCGGGGACGGGTAGCGCCGATACGCTGATCGGCACCACCGGCAACGACACCATCCTCGGGCTTGGCGGTGATGACAGCATCGATGGCGGCGGCGGTCACGACAGCCTCATCGGCGGCATGGGCGACGACACGATCCGCAGCGGAGCCGGCAACGACACGCTCGACGGCAGCCAAGGTTCGGATTCCCTGATCGGCGGCGCGGGCAACGATACCTACCGGGTCGATTCCGTCGGCGACGTCATCGTGGAGCTGGCGAATGCGGGCGACGACGTCGTCTTCGCGAGCCTTTCCTGGACATTGAGGGCCAATCTCGAGCGACTGGTACTGCTTGGAAGCGGGGCCTTCGCCGGCACGGGCAACGCGCTCGACAACTGGATCGAGGGCAATGGTGGGGACAACGTCCTCTCGGGCGGTATCGGCAACGACACGCTGATCGGCGGCGCCGGCAACGACAGGCTGAACGGCATCCCCGGTACCGACAGTATGGTTGGCGGCGCCGGAAACGATATCTACTACGTCGATGACGGCCTCGATCGGGTGGTCGAAGGCGTGGGTGCGGGTATCGACCGGGTCATCGCCACGGTCAGCTATACCCTCCCCGCGAATGTCGAGAACCTCACCATCGGCAACGGCGCAGCCTATTCGGGCACCGGCAATGCCCTGGCCAACGCCATCACCGGCAATGATGCTGGCAACGTGATCTCGGGCCTCGACGGCAATGACGTGCTGTTCGGCCAAGGTGGCGTGGATACTCTGTACGGCGGCAATGGCTCCGACCAGTTGAATGGCGGCACCGGGGCCGACAGCATGCTCGGCGGCGCCGGCGACGACGTCTACGCGGTGGATGACGCATTCGATCGGGTCGTGGAATCCGCCAACGGCGGCACGGACCGTATCGTTGCAACGGTCAGCTACACGCTTCCCACGAATGTCGAGAACCTTACCCTTGGCAGCGGCGGCAACTATGCCGGCACCGGCAATGCCCTCGCCAACAGCCTGGTCGGCAATGATGGAGCCAACCTGCTCTCCGGTCTCGATGGCAACGACGTGATCCGGGGCCTTGCGGGCATGGACACGCTGCTGGGTGGTGCCGGCAACGACAATCTCGCCGGACAGGACGGCAACGACGTGCTGGTGGGCGGTGCGGGGTACGATGTCCTGACCGGTGGCGCCGGTCGAGACATCTTCCACTTCGGCGCCCCGGCGACAGATTGGGATCGCATCACGGATTTCACATCGGGCGTGGACCGCATCGAGATCCTGCGATCGGCCTTCGGGGCGACCTTGCCGCCCGGTGCCGTCGCCGCCGATAACTTCCGCCTCGGCACCTATCCGGCCGGCAGCGGTCAGCAGTTCCTCTACGACACCGACACCGGCGTGCTGCGCTGGGATTCCGATGGCGTCGGCGGCGAGAAATCGATCATCGTCGCCGTGTTGGCCGGTGCACCGGCCCTGAGCGCGCACGATCTCTGGTTGGTCAGCGCGGTGGGTTCGGCCGTGCCGGATGCGGGCCTTATCGGCTGACGGCGATCTGTAATGCGATAATCTCCGCATACCGGATGCCGGGAGCGGAGAATGCACGCAGGGTTCACCATGCTGGCCGGGGTTGCATTTTCTGTGGCGCTTTCCTGCCCCGCACCGGCTGAAACGCTGCGCGTCGGCCCCGGCGCGCCCATCACCACCATCGCCGAGGCCGCCCGGCACGCGCGCGACGGCGACGAGGTGCTGATCGCGCCAGGCCGCTATCGCGACTGCGCGGTCTGGACCGCTGCCCGCCTGCGCATCGCCGCCGTCGGCCCCGGAGCTGTCGAGGTCTCCGGCCCGGTCTGCCAGGGCAAGGCGCTGTTCGTCATCTCCGGCGCCGCGGTCACGGTGGAAGGCATCACCTTTCGCGACGCACGCAATGCCGAAGGCAATGGCGCGGGCATTCGTGCCGAGGGCGATGGGCTGACCATCCGTGGCAGCCGTTTCCTCGGCAACCAGAACGGCATCCTCACCGCCGCCGCCCTTCCCGGTGGCGTGCTCGAGATCGAGGACAGTGCCTTCATCGGCAATGGCGCACTCGTGAGCCAATGCGCGCACGGGCTCTATGCCGGCCGGCTGGCGCTGGTCACGATCCGGCGAACGGTCTTCGAGGGCACGCGGACCTGCCATCATGTGAAGTCCCGTGCGCTCCGCACCGAGATCCTGGACAGCCGCATCATCGACGGGCCGGAGGGCGACGCCAGCTACCTGGTCGATATCCCGAATGGCGGGGGGCTACGGCTGTCCGGCACGGAGCTCAGCAAGGGGCCGCGCACGGGCAATCCCGAGGCCGCCGTGGTGATCGGCGCCGAGGGCGTCACCAACCCCGCCGCACCGATCGAGATCACCGGCAACCGGATGACCAACCTGCTCGGCCAGGGCACGGTCTTCATCCGCAACCGAACGACGACGCCGGCGGTGTTGGCGCGTAACCGCCTCACAGGTCCGATCACACCCCTTGAAGGGCCGGGGCGGGTAGCGCCGTGAGAAGCCCCCTCACCCAGCGCCATCGTAGAGCGCGCGCCAAGCCTCGAACATGCGATCCTGATCGAAATGCGCTTCGGCCTGCACCCGGTTCGCGGCACCCAGCCGGGCGCGCAGCGCAGCATCATTGACCAACCGCGCAAGGCTGGCCGCGAGCGCGGCGTCATCCGGCGGCACCACGCAGGGTGCATTCTCCGCGCTCAGCATCGCACGCACGTCGCCGACATCGGTGGCGGCCAGCGGCAATCCGCTCGCCATCGCCTCCAGCACCGAGAGCGGCATCTGTTCGGTATCGGAGGACAGCGCGAAGAGGTCGAAGTCGCGATAGGCCGCGGCAGGATCGCCGACCGCGCCGGCAAAGCGTACAGCGGACTCCAGGCCGAGTTCTGCCGACATCGCCCCCAGCCGAGCGCGCTCCGCACCGTCGCCAACCACGACCAGGCGGCAGGCCACGCCGTCGGCGCGCAGCCGAGCCACGGCGCGCAGCAATCGCGCGAGGTTCTTCTCCGCTCGCAGAGTGGCGACGGCGCCGATCACCGGCGCCTCGGAATCGGAGCGCTTCGCCGCCGGGGTAAAACGGCGCAGGTCGATCCCGTTGGGAATGTGCCGCAGGCCTGCCTCCGGCAGCCGCCAGGTCCCGCGCGCGATGCCGAGCAGCGTCGCCGAAGGCAGTACGACAGTGCTTCGCCGCAGCACGAGACGGCGCGTCAGCACCCGGCGTCGCTTCTGCCCGGCCGCTTCATCCGGCCCGAAGCCGTCCTCCGAGTGCAGATGCGGCAGGCGTGGACCAAAGCGGTTGGCGATCGCCCAATCCATGCTGCCCCAGTTGCTCGTCACCAGTAGGTCGGGCCGAAGCTCCGCAAGCATCGCCCGGATGCGGCCGAAATCGCGTAGCACGCCATCACCGCGGCACGGGCTGGCATGCAGCGTGACAGGAACCTCGGGCCGCAGGCGATCGGCGCAATCCTGCCGGCCATCCAGCGCGACGACGACATGACGCCAGCGCGGTCCGAAGTGGTTGGCGATGGCGCAGAAGCGCATCTGGGCCCCGCCCACAGCGAAGGTCGGAAAAACATGCAGCAGCAGGCGACCGGCTGGAGGCGTCATTGCGCCCCGCTCGCCGCGCGCGTGCCGAGCGATACCGCCATCTCCGCCACGCGCCGCGCATTGCCGGCCCAGGTGAAATCGCGCCGGATCGCCTCGGCCCGTGCCGCTGCGCCCAGCGTCTCGCGCAACGCCGGATCCTCAGCGAGCCGCATCACCGCCGCCCACATCGCCGCCGCATCGCCGGGTGGAAACAGCAGCGCCGTGCGCTCATGCGTCAGCACCTCGCGGATATTGGGCTGGTCGGGGGCGACGATGGCGCGCCCCGCAGCCATGTATTCGAAGACCTTGAGCGGTGACGCATAGCCGACCGCCGCCGGTTGCAAGGCGACGTCAAAGCCCGCGACCAGGCCGGGGATCCGGTCCCGTTCCGCCAGGCCGGTGAAGCGGACCCGCGCTTCGATGCCGAGTTCCGCGGCCAGCCGCTCCAGCCCCGGCACCGCCGGCCCTTCGCCGACCACCTGCAGCACGATGCGCGGCCCGCCTTGCGACGCCGCGATCGATCGCAGCACGGCGTCGAGCCCGTGCCAGTCGCGCACGAAGCCGACGAAACCGAGCACGATTTCCGCCCGCTCCACCGGTCGATTGTCGAGCCCCGGCGGGAATGCCGCGAGGTCGATCCCGTTCGGCACCACGGTGATGCGATCCCGCGCCACGCCGGCCGCCGCGATCATGTCGGCGAGCACGTCGGTGACTGGCAGCACGCGATCCGCGCGCCGCCAGATGCTGTGTTCGGACCAGCGCGCGAGACGCCGCAGTCGCAGCCGCCCGAAGGCCGCGCGTTCCTGCGCTAGCGGCGAATTCACCTCCAGCAGGAAGGGCAGCCGCTGGCGCCGGGCCAGCAGCGCGCCGGCCAGGTAGAAGAGATTGGCGCGTTCATAGAGCGCATCGGGCTGGAACGCCCGTGCCGCGCGGGCCAGGCGCAGATACCCGGGAACCGTGTAGGCGAGCTCCGCGAGTTCCGCCACGAAACCCGGCAGCAGGCGCCGGATCCGCGCGATGCCGTGGCTCTCCTTGCCGAGGCCCGCCTTCGCATAGGCCGGCGGGCCGACCACCAGCACCTCATGGCCCTGCGCGCGCAACGCGGTGACCAGGGATTCCAGATGCACGCCCTGCCCGTCATGCGACTGGATGCGATGGCTGTAGAGGATCCTCATCCGTGTGCTTTCTCCGGCAGCAGGCGTCGTCGCACGTGACCTGCCGCATGGCGCAGCAGCGCCACCAGCCCCGCCGGATGGCGTGGATCGACAGCGAGCACGCCGATGCGCTGACGCCGCGTCCCCACCCAAAGGCGCTTATACGCATCGTCGCCGCGACCGAAGTCGAGCACGTGCACGCGGTCCGTCTCAATCAGATGTCGGATCATCATCGCGGTCAGCACCGTGCCGGGCGACGCCGTCCGCAGCGCCTCGACATGGAACAGCTTGGGCACGATGGCGTGTCCTGCGGAGACCGCCCAGTATTGCGCGGCGACCGGGCTGCCGTCGGCGCGGTCCCGCAGCAGGCCGAGCCGCAACTCCCCGGTCATGGCCAGGCCGCGCATCAGTGCTGCATCAAAATCCGGGAAGGGTTCGGCGGGCTTCCAGCTTCGCGCGCGCACTGTCTCAAAAGCCGCGATGCCCGCTTCCAGGGCTCGACCGGGCGCGGCAATGACCTCGAAGGTCAGGGACGCGGCGGCACGGGCGAGCTTGCGCGTGACGGTGTTGCGCAGCGCCGGGGGGCGGCTGGCGAGATAGCCCTCCCAGCCCGCGCCTGCCGGCACGTCTTCCTGCCGGAGCCCGAAATGATCAAAGCGCAACAACCGCAGCCCCTGCCCACGCATCCCGTCCAGCAGCGGCGCGGTGGCCAGCGCGTCCGGATCCATCGCATCGAAGCGCGAGGGCGTCGCGAGACGCAACCTCCGGCCAAGGTCACACCCGGCCTCACGCATCGCCGCGACGTCGCCGAGCGGCCGCCAGGCCTGGCTGTAGGGCGTGGTGAGGCTGCCCAGGCTGCCGCCCTGCTGCATCAACGGCAGCAGCACGACCCCCTTCACCAGACCCAGCACGGGGGTCGCGCCCGCGGGCATGGCGTGGCGCAGCGTCGCCTCCAGCCACGCGCGCCCGGCGAAGACATCACCGCTGCGCGGCGCGGCGAGGAAGGGGTCACAATCGGCGGGCAGCCGGCCATCGAGGATGGGCAGTACCTCCATGCACCTAGCCGCCGAGGCGGCGCACAACCCGCCCTGCCCATTCACGGATCGCCCACCAGCTATCCCCCAGCCGATCGGCGCGCGGCAGGAAATCCGAGAACCTGCCGCTTGGCACAAGATCGACCCGCACCGGCGCCGGCACCACCGCCAGGCCGGTACTGGAGAATTCCTCCTGCGCTCGCGGCAGGTGCCAGGCGTGGGTGACGAGATGCACCGCCCCGACGCCCGCCATGGACAGCATCGCCGTGGACAGGATCGCGTTCTCGCCGGTGGTGCGGGAGACATCCTCGACCCAGCGGACCGGCACGGAGAAATCCTCCGTGAGGCTGCGCGCCATCAGCCGCGCGAGTTGCATCTCCCCAGGCGCGAGCGGTCCGCCTGAAACCAGCAGCGGCAGCCCCGTGCGTCGCTGCAACGCCGCCGCGGCGCGCAGCCGCTCCAGAGTGAGTGGCCCGACCTCCGGCCCCGCGGTGCCGCGCGCCACGTCGGCACCGAGCACGATGATTGCCCCCGGGTGGATGGCGGGCATGGGGGCGGCGATCTCCCGCTCGAGCGAATCGCGCAGCAGCCCGGCCGCCATCGGTGTCGCCAGCACCAGCAACAGCACGGCCGCACCCCCGGCGAGGATTGCCCCGGCACGCCGGTACCACGGCACCAACAGCGCGCCCGCCAGGGCGAGCAGGACGAACAGCAGCGGCGGCAGCAGCAGCGCGGGCAGCGCACCGCGGAGGCTTACCTCCGGCATGGGTCGCACCCTCGCCGCGATGGCGCAGATCGCATTTGCCCGCGACCGCAGTCCGTGATGCGGTGGCGCCATGCCCATCCGCATCGAGGCCGGACGCGTCTCATCCCTCGCCTCGCTCGAGGCGGAGTGGCGCGCGCTCGAGGCGCGCGCGCCCCAGGCCTCGATCTTCCAGGGCTGGACCTGGATGGGCTGTCTTGCCGCCGAACGCTTCCCGAACCCGATGCTGGTGCGCGCCGAGGTGGACGGCGTCGTGGCGGGGCTCGCGCTGTTCAATCGCCGGGCCGGCCGTCTGTTCCTGTCCGAGAGCGGGCAGGCTCGCTTCGATGCGCCCTTCATCGAGCACAACGCGCCACTGATCGCCGCGGATGCGCCGCCCGGGCTGCTGTCCGGGATGATGCGCGCGGCGTGGCGATGCGGCCCTGTCTGGGGCATGACCCTTGGCGGCGTGCCGGCCGAGGTCGCGGCCGCGGCCGACGGCTTCACCTGGCGGCGGCAGGAGCGCGTCGCGCCCTATGTCGATCTCGACGCGGTGCGCGCGGCTGGCGGCGATTACCTCGCGACACTCAGCGCCAATACCCGCCAGCAGATCCGCCGCTCGCTGCGATCCTATGCGGCACGGGGCGCGGTGCGGCTGGAACGCGCCTCGGATGTGCCCGAGGCGCTGGCCTGGTTCGGGGAACTGTCGCGGCTGCATGGCGAGACCTGGCGCCGGCGCGGCAAGCCTGGTGCCTTCGTCGAGGCGTTCGTGCTGCGGTTCCACCAGGCGCTGATCGCGCGGGGCACCGCGCGCGACGAGGTCGATATCCTGCGCGCGAGCGCTGGGGATATGCCGTTCGGATACCTCTACAACCTGCGACGCGCGGGTTGGGTGTGCGCCTATCAGTCCGGTCTCGTGGTGTCGGAGGGTGCGGAGCGCAGGCCGGGCATCGCTGCCCATTTTCTTGCGGTCGAGCAGGCACTGGCCCTGGGCGCGCGGAACTATGACTTCCTGGCCGGTGACGGACGATACAAGTCGAGCCTCGCCAAGGCAGCGCGGCCACTGCTCTGGCTCACCACCTTCCATCCGCTTTGGGGTGCGATGGACCGGGATCATGGACGGGGCACGAACAGCGCGTCGTACTGAATGCAGTCACCGTGGTGCGGATGATTCGACCTCCGGATCATCGAAACAACCTGCTCGACATAGCCATGTTCCGCCATCAGGGCGGTGAGCTCCTCTCGCGAATCACCAGCGTCGCGGAGACTGCCTTCGGAGACCTCGATCAGAAAGCGCGGCCGGTTTGGCGCTGTCAGCAACCCCTTCATACCGCGCAGCGCGTGCAGTTCGAAGCCTTCGACATCCATCTTCACAAGTGACGGAGCCGGTACTGGATGCCGAGCGGCATAATCGTCCCACGTCGTCGTCCGGACAATCGTGGCAGCGCCCGCCGTTACGCGCGGCAGCAGCGATGACGCGCCGGAATTGCCTCTTGCATCCGCGTAAAGTGAAGCCGTGCCGCAATCATCCGACAGCGCCAATTCCACAGCGGACACATGATCCCACTGGTTCAGCGCGATGTTGGCGCAAAGTGCGGCGTAGGTGGCGGGGTTGGGCTCGAAGGCAAGCACATGCCCACCGGGGCCGACGCAGCGCGCAGCCATCAATGTGTAGAATCCAACATTGGCCCCAAGGTCGACGAAACAATCGCCCAATCGCAGGTTTGCCCGAATGCAGTCACTGACTTCGGGTTCAAAGTCCCCGGTCAGGAAGAGGCTGCGCTGGACGAAGTCAGAGGTATCGAGGAGCATTTGCGCACCGCCGGAAACCCGCGAGTAGCGGGTCACGGGATTCGCCTTGAAATGCGCGTCGAGCGCCCGCGCCAAGCGCCAGCGCCCGCGTGCCAGGGGGTAATGGCGAAGCAGGGCGAGCGCCGCCGGAGCGAGGTGCGGAATCATGGCATAGCGCCCTTCCATCGATCGGTATGCCCAGCCTGAGATTCTGGAATATCGCCGTTCACACGCGTTTCTCCGCGATATTGCCCTGCTTCATCGATCCGAACTCGCCATGCCTGGACCGGACACCCGTGTCTGGCGCAGGGCGCCGGATAGGCGACGAAGCGCGTCCAGCGCATCCGATTCCGCTCCTGCCTTCATGCCGGCCGCAAACCAGAGGGCAAGTAGTGCGAAGCCGTAGATCGCGATCCCCGACGGGATCGCGACGGCGAGCATACGAAGCGCGGCCGCCGCATCTGGCGGCGGTGCCGTCCAGCCCAGCCCAAGGCCCGCAAGCAGCGTCGCCATGCAGACCGCCGCAGCGAGCGGCCGGTATGCCGCCTGCCACACGCTCGCCAATCCGATGTTGAGGCGGCGCGCGACGATGATGAAGATCACCACTGGCTCAGCGACCATGTTGATGGCCACGGCAAGCGCCGCCCCCCACAAGCCGTATTGCCCGGTGAGGACAAGTAGCAGCCCGAAGCGAAGGCACGCGCTGCCCATGACCGCTATCAACAGGGTGCGCAGGGCCGCCTGCGCCCGGAGCCAGCCAACTCCCACCGTATCGAGCGGAGAGAATGCCCCGGCGAGCGCTGCGATGGCGACCACGGGTATTGCGTCGAGCCAGCGGGAGCCCAGCATCGCCACGACCGCCGGCGCTGCGACCAGCGAGACCCCGATCCCGAGCGGAAGCGTGAAAAGCAGCATCAGGCGTACGATACGCAGCAGCGCCTCACGTTCCGCTTCCGGGGTATTGTTGCGCCGAATGTCAGCGAGGCCGGGCATCACCGCCCGGCTGGCGGCCATCGCCAACTCTGATGTGGCGACTGTCGCCAGTTCGAGCCCCGCCATGAAGGTGCCGAACTGCGCTGGCCCGCTCATGCGTCCAATCACGACGGCGTCCGATCGGTCGCGCACCATGATCGCCAATCCGATCGCCCAGGCCCAGAAGGATACGCCGACGAGGTCACGCCAGGCGGTGAGGCTGAGGCGCGGCCGAAAGGGATGCATCGCGTAACTCATCGCGATGACCCCCGCCCGATGCAGCAGGATGCCGACCACCAGGGCCCAATAGGTACGGAACAGGATCGCGGTCGCGATCGTCGCGATCACGCTGACGATCCGCGGCAGAAGCATCAGCTTGAACTCAAGGTGGAAATCGAGATGCCGACGGAAATCCACCGCCCCGATATTGGCAAGGCCGCTCGCCGCCAAGGCCAACGCGAGCGCGAACAGAATTGCCGTCAGCCGTTCATCGTCGAAGAAAGCGGCCGCGAAGGGCGCACAGAGCGCTACGAGTACACCGACGGTGACGCCACGAATCAACGTTATGGTGAATGCCGTATCGTAGAGTGCGCGATCGGGGTCCCGTGCCCGAATGATCTGGTCCTCGACCCCCACCAGGAAGCAGGCATCGAGCGCGAAGGCGAAGCTCGTGGCCAGCGCGACCAGGCCAAAATCCGCCGGCACCAGCAACCGGGCCAGCACGAGGGTCGAGACCAGTCCGAGCAACCGCGTCGCCATCCGCCAGGCGACCACCCAGCCTGCTCCGCGTGCCGTCCGCGCCAGGATGCCAGGCTCAGCCTTGGCCATCATTCATCCTTCCACCAGGGCGGGCTCGTCCCGCGCGATGGCGCCGCGGCCTTCATTCGCCAGGAAGCCCTCAACCACCAGCAACTGCCACAATGCCTGGCTGTGATCGAAGCGGCCCGAGGCATGCTCCTCCGCCATCGCTACCAGTGCCGTGGCATCGAACAACCCGCTGTCACGCATCGCTTCGCCCGTCAGCCGCGCTGTCACTTCCCCTGCGCGGCGCCGCAACTCACCGGCGATGGCGTCGGCGAAGCCCTGCTTGGGCCGCCGCAGGATGGCCGGCGGCAGGTCGCCGGCCACGGCCTGCCGCAGCACATGCTTGCCGCGGCCGTCACGGATCTTCCAGGCGGAGGGCAGCGCCAGCCCCCAGGCGACCAGCGCGGGGTCGAGCAGCGGCGGCCGCACCTCGAGCGAGACCGCCATGCTGGTGCGATCGACCTTGGCCAGGATATCCCCGGGCAGATAGGTGTGCAGGTCCGCATACTGCGCCTGCAGGAGCGCATCGTCGGGATCGCATTCGCCCATCAGCGCGACGAAGCGCGCAGCCGGGTCGTGGCCATCCACCGCGCTCCGCTGCGCCGGGGAGAACAGCGCTCGCCGCCGCTCCGCCTGCACCCTGTTCACCGTCGCGTAGTAGCCGAGCGCACTGTCGAGGCTGAGCTCCGTCAGGGTGTTCTTCGCCCGCAGCCAGCGCGGCGCGCGATCGAGCTTCGGATAGGCGCGCGCCAGGCCGCCGATGACGCGGCGGCGCAGCGGTGCCGGCAAGTGACGACGTATGCCCTCGACCAGCGCATGGAAGCGGTAGCGCCGATAGCCGCCGAACACCTCATCCCCGCCGTCGCCGGATAGCGCGACCGTGACGTGCCGGCGTGCCATGCGACAGACGGCCAGCGTCGGCACGGCCGAATGGTCGCCGAAGGGCTGGCCGAAGATGCCCGCCACCTGCCGCGCCGCGCCGAGATAGTCGGCGCTGCCCTGTTCCGCCCGGTGCCGGGCGCGAACCATCGAGGCGACCTCGGCAGCCGCCCCACGTTCATCCCCCGCGCCGGGGAAGCCGATGGTGAAGGTGTCGAGGGGCGTGTCGCGCGCCGCCGCTGCGAGCGCGACGACCGCCCCGGAATCGAGCCCGCCCGACAGGAAGGCGCCGAGCGGCACATCCGCCATCAACTGTGCCGCGACCGACTGCGCGAGACGCTCGCGCAGGACTGCCGGAGGGTCCGCCGGTGCCGCAATGGCCGAGACAGGCAGGCGCCAGTAGCGGCGCGGCACGGCGCGGGCAGCCTCCCCGCGTCGCAGGACCAGGCAGTGACCAGGCGGCACTTGGCGGATGTCGCGGTAGATGGCCGCCGGATCCGGCACATATCCAAGGGCGAGGAAGTCATCCAGCGCGACCGGGTCGAGCGCCCGGCTGACGCCGGGCACCTGCAGCAGCGCCACGATCTCCGAGCCGAAGGCGAAGGAGCCGTCGGGCAGCCAAGCATAGTGCAGCGGCTTCTCTCCGAGCGGGTCGCGCGCCAGGGCCAGTTCGGACCGCTCGCGGTCCCAGATGGCGAAGGCGAATTGGCCTACCAGCCGGTTGAGAGAGCCAGCGCCCCATTCGCGCCATCCATGCAGGATCGCCTCGGTGTCGGATCGCGTGCGGAAGCGATGCCCCGCGGCCTCGAGCTCGCGGCGCAACACGGCATGGTTGTAGATCTCACCGTTGAAGATGAGGACGAAGCGGCCGTCCTCGCTTGCCATCGGCTGTGCGCCACCGGCCACATCGACGATCGCCAGGCGCCGATGCCCCAGCGCAAGCCCCTCTTCCGCATGGAAACCCTCACCGTCCGGGCCGCGGTGGCGCAGCGCGTCCGTCATCCGCCGGACAATGGCCGTGATGGGCTGTGCGCCGTCCCGGTTCTCCAAAATGCCGGCGATTCCACACATTCTCAGGCTCCCAAGGTCGCCGCAGGGCAGTTCGGGAAATCCATGCCGTCACACATTTCTGTGATCTTTGCGCAACAGGAGGCGGAAAAGGATACAAGTTGACAACCACTGCTTGCATCTAATAGGCATTGACCAATCTCCTAAGCACTATCAGTCGTGGTAGCGACTCGCCTCTGGGTAGCGCCCTGGCGGGTCCGACAACGGGATCGAAAAACGTGCTCAACCAACCCGACAGGATACCGGCGACCGAGGCGATGAGCCTCTCGGTTGTGCCTGAGGCGCAGCGCTTGGCTTGGCCGGCGGCTGCCGCGGTGATCCTGGGCATGTCGATCGGACTGTGGGCTCTCATCTCCCTCGGGCTCTCGCGTCTCGGGCTGTTCTGAGCGCGCCGGCCGGCGCCGCGTTCCGCGCGTCCGGCATCTCCTGATCCATCCAATCGAGCACCTTCCCGAGCCCGTCGCGCAATGGCGTTAATGGACCAAGGGCCAGTGACGCCCGGGCCAGCCGTGGCGACCCGAGGGAGTGCCTGATCTCGCCCTGCCGCGCCGCCTCCTGCACGGCCAGCAGGGGCCGGTTGCACAGCGCCGCGATCTCCTGCGCCAACTCCCTCACCGTGCAGGCGACCCCGCGGCAGACATTGAAGACCGGTGCGTCGCGCGCGGCGATGGGAAGTGCTGCGAGCAGCGCCGCCACCACGTCGGCCACGAAGACGAAGTCGCGGGTCTGCTCGCCATCGCCGTAGATGCGCACCGGCTGGCCGCGACGGATCCGCTCGCAGAAGATGGAGATCACGCCGGAATAGGGCGAGGCCGGGTCCTGGCGTGGCCCGAAAACGTTGAAAAACCGCATCCCGGCGGTCGGCACGCCATGCACCACGCCGGCGACGCGGGCATGCAACTCGCTGCCGAGCTTGTCCGCACCATAGGCCGAGAGCGGGCGCGTCGGCGTCGTCTCCTCGATCGGCAGGGCCGTCGCGTCGCCATAGACGGCAGCGGAGGACGCATAGACCACCGGCACCGGCCGGCCCGTCGCGGCCGCTTCCCCGCGCGCCGCGTCGAAAACGGCGATGCTGCCCGTGAGGTTGGCGCGATGGGTGCCGAGCCAGTCCCGCACCCCCTTCTCCACCGACGCGATGGCGGCCAGGTGGAAGCAGCCATCCACCCCTGTCATTGCCTCGCGAACCAGAGCGGCGTCGGCGACATCGCCGCGCAACAGTTCCGCGCCAGGCGGCAGGTTCTCCAAGCGCCCGGTCGACAGGTTGTCGAGGATGCGTAGCCGCACTCCGTCCGCGGCGAGCGCAGCGCAAAGGTGCGATCCGATGAAACCGCATCCGCCGGTGACCAGGATGGTCCGAGGCTGGCCTTCGTGTCGGGTGATCGTCATGTCGGATGTGCAATCCTGGCGGTGGGTGCGGAGACGCCGCGCGACCCGGCCTGGCCATGGCGGGACGGGGGCGATGATGCCACGGCGCCCGGCAGGTCGGCCTCCTGGCCGAGGATGCACTGGCGCAGGGCGATAGGGCTGATCGGTGCCCCGCCCATGCGGCCGAAGAAGTGTTCGAGGAAGCCCTCGATGCGCCGCAGCAGGCCAGCCACGTCAGCCGCGCTTGCCGCATAGGGTGTGCCCCCGGGCATCAGGGACGGGCTGTGCAGGGACAGCATGAAAACCTTGGCGCCAGCCCGGCGCTGCGCATCGGCAAGGCGGCACATCTCGGCCAGCGAGGTGCCCTCTGGCGTCAGCATGATGCGTTCCAGCAGATGGGTGCGGGCCAGGATGCCCGGCAGGTGCAGTGCGCGCAGCGCCGGGCCGAACACCACTCGCCCGCCCCGGCCGCGCGCCATGGAGCGCATCGGACCGACCAGGGACTGGCTGACCGGCAGGTAGAGCACGCGCTGCTCGGCGCTGCTCCAGAAGGGCTGTTCCGGGTAGCCGAAGAAATCCGGCCCGCCGCCGCTGCCCGCGAAACTGCGGTTCGGCACCACGCTGGTGTCGATCAGATAGCCAAGCCCGGCGAGCATGGCCTCGCGCCCGATATCGAGCCCATAGCGCCCCGCCTTGTAGATCACCGGCCGCACGCCGAGCGTCTCCGCCACTGCGTCGGTCAGCGCCTCCAGCTTCCGGCGTTCGAGTTCGGGCGGCAGGTTACAGGGGAAGGAATGGTAGGGGCAGACAACTTCTTCGAAGGGCGGGTTCACCCACGGATGCAACTGGGTGCCGACCAGGCATTCCCCGGCTGCCAACCAGGGGCCGAAGGTGTCGCGTGCCTGCGGCGCGGTCGCGACCGGGTAGTCCATCAGATAGGCCGGCTGCAGCCCGTAGCGGTGGAACAGCCGATGCCCCTCCCCCAACCAGCCAAGGGCTGTGACCGAGGTATTGTCGCGCGCGAAGGGGGCGTTCCAATCGAATTCCTCCTCCGTGTCGATGACGACGCACAGGACCGGGCCATGCAGCGCCGAAAGGTCGGCCGGGATGAAGCCCGCCGTCACAGCCCGAGCCTCCCCTTCACATGCCGCTTCACGTGGCGCAGGCCCGGCGCGGTGAAGGCCAGGTGACGCAGGCTGTCCACCGGGCGGTAGCCCGAAAGCGCCGCGACCAGCAGGTGGCGGCTGCTGTCCAGGAACCGGCCCGGCTGGGCGCTGAGGGATTTGCCGATCTGGCTGTGCAGGCTGCCGCGCACGCGCAGCCGGTCGAGCGGGGTCAGCGCATCGGCGAAGTTGGCGAGGTGGCGCTCGACCATCGGCCAGGTGCAGCGCAGCACCAATTCGGTATGCCTCGCCATGAAGCTGCCTGGCGAGACCAGGATGCGCGCCATGCAGGGCTGAACCAGGCCGACGGCGCCGTTGCTCGCGAGCTTGATCCAGAGGTCGCGATCCTCGCCGACGCGCAGTTCCGGATCGAACGGCCGGATCCCGAGATCGGCGCGGCGGACCATCGCGCAGGGCGTGGCGACGAAGCAGTTCCACAGCAGCCGCCGCCAGCCATCCGGCAGCACCTCGGGCAGGTCCTCGAACAGCGGGCTCACGGTCCGCCCCGTGCCATCCACCCAATCCGCCTGGCACCCGCACAGCGTAACGCGCGGATGTGCATCGAGCAGCGCAACCTGCAATGCGAGCTTATCCGGCATCCAGACGTCGTCGGCGTCCAGGAAGGCGACATAGTCGCCGCGAGCTTCCGCGACACCGGCATTGCGCGCGACCGCGGGGCCGCCATTGACCCCGAGCCGCAGCACGGCATGCACCAAGCCATGGCTGCGCAGCAGGCCTTCCGCCGCGTCGGCCGTGTCGTCGCCGCTGGCATCGTCCACCACCAGCACTTCGATTTCCCGCATCGTCTGCGCCGCCACCGAGGCGATCGCCTGGGGCAGCAGCGCAGCGGCCTTGAAGGCGGGGATCACCACGCTGACCTTCGGCACCGGCCCCGCAGGGCATGGCATGAGCATCGCCGTCCCCCGTCAGCGCCGAACGCGGGACGGGGCGCGACGTTGCCGCAGCGCCACGCGGGCCGGCTCGGGCGCCTGTTCGGCTGGGGCGCCGCCATCCGGCTCGCGCATGTCGAAGAGCCACCATCCGCCGCCCTGCCAGGGGCGCGGCAAGGCGGACCAGATCGCCAGCCAGACGATGGCGATCAGCATTGCCAGGAAGAACAGGCCACTCATGGCGCGACCTCCACTCGCCCGTGGTCGGTCATGTGACTGGCTCCCGCCTGGTCACCAGGCGCGACGACGCCGCGTTTCGCTCCGCGCGCAGCCGCCAGGACGGCAGCGCCGCCTGCTCCGCATCGCTCACCGCCACCTGGCGCGCGACCGCGTAGGCCGCCGGAGCGATGACCAGCACGGCCCAGAACACGTCCCAGTAGCTGAGCGAGAGGAACGAACCACCAACGCAGTAGGCGACGATGGCGACCTGACTCATCCGCGCGAGGTCGTAGGCCCAGAGCAGTTCCGGCCGCCCCCGCGCGAGCCGCGCCAGCCGGAAGGTGTAGACGACCCCGCCCAGGATCATGCCAAGCCAGATCGCGAAGGCCGGGAACCCGTGCTCGCCCAGGAACTCGAACCAGATGCTGTGGATCGCCCGCGCCGGCACATCGGGGGCGACGCGGTCCATCACCTCCCGCGTGTAGGGGCCACGGAAGCCCGAACCGACGAGCGGCCGATCAAGCGCCAGCTTCCACGCCCCTTCCCACAGGCGAAGCCGATCGGTTGCCGATGCATCCTCCTCGTAGGTCGATATGGAGTTCATGCGATCCCACCAGCTCTGGGGCATGAAGTTCAGCGTGCCGGCCAGTGCGACGCCGAGGATGATGGCGCCGATCACCTTGCGTTGGCTGCGCCACCAGAACACCGCCGAAACCGCCACGAGGCCAAGCAGCGCCCCGCGCGAATAGCTGCCGACAACCGAAAGCAGCGTCAGCACCATCGCCACGACCAGACCGATGCGCACCAGCCGATGCGCCGAATGCAGGCGCAGGTAGTTCATCAGCGGCAGGATGATCAGGAAGGCAACCGCCGCGTGGTTGTTGTCCGCGATCATCGAATCCGCCGGCCCGTAGACGCGGTAGTTGCCGGCCGTTTCCAGGGTGAACAGGCCACCCTTGACCGAGTAGTAGCCGATCGACAGCACGATCACCCAGACCAGCCCGTGGATCCGCCAGCGGTCGGTCAGCAGTTGCGCGGTGAGCAGCAACCCAAGCAGCGCCTTGAAGGTCAGGTCCCATTTCCGCCAAACCGCATCGGGCGGGGCCAATGCCGTGAAGGAGGTGACGGTAATCGCCACCATCAGCGCCACGGCCAGGCCGGTCACGACATTGAGGCGCCACGACCGCGGCTCGCGCGCGAACACACAGCCAAGCACCGTCGTCCCGAAGATGATCGCCGCCCAGTGGATGTCCGCGGCAAACCCCCAGATCTCGCGATGCGGGTTCATGAAGGACAGCCAGCACCACAACAGCACGCCGACAAAGGGACGTGCCGCCGCCAATGGCAACAGCCCCAGCATCGCGGCGGTGAAGAAAAGGTCACGCAAGACGCTGCCTCAACGACCGGCGCCGAGTTCCGACATCAACCGCTCCGCTTCCGCCCGCTCGGGGAAGGCCCTGCCGCCGGCCAGCACGGGGCGCAGCACATCGGCCGCCTCATCCCGCCGGCCGAGCGCCTTCAGCCCGAAGGCCAGGCGGTAGGCCATGGAAGGGTCCGGTCCCTGCTCGCCACGGCTCGCGTCGGTCGCCTGGCGCAGCAGCGCGACGCCACGATCGAGCCCGCCCTGCCGGATCAGGACCCAACCCAGCGTGTCGGCCGAGGCAGCGCTCGGCGCGAGGAAGAAGGCGCGTTCGGCCAGCGCAAGCGCCCGCTCGGCATCGGCCCCCCGCATCGCCAACGACCAGGCCAGGTTGTTGAGCGCAGCCGCGTCCCCCGGCCGCCGGGCCACAACCGTTTCAAGGCGACGCTCGGCATCCGCGTAGCGCCCGGCCTGGAGCTCGAGTTGCGAGAGCATCGACAGCGCCGCGAGATCCTCGGGGTCGCGTGCCAGCCACTCGGTCAGGGCGGCGATGGCGTCGGCCTGCCGGCCCGCCCCGGCCAGCATGGTCGCTCGCCGCAGCGCGAGCACCGACGACGGCGCGAGGGCGTAGGCATCGGCGAAGGCCTGGGTTGCACCGGCAGCGCGTCCGGCCGCAGCCAGCAGGTCGCCACGCAGCGTCAGGGACGCCGGCTGCGCCTCGGTCCGCCGCGCGAGCTGCTCGGCAAGCGCCAGGGCGGCATCGAGGCCCCGCGCCTCCCGCACCACGGCAACCAGCGTGCCTTGCAGCAGCGGGTCGGCTGGCTGGGTGATACGTCCTTCCCGCAGGATCGATTCAGCCGCCGCCGCATCGCCCTTGCGGGTCAACAGGATGGCCAGTTGCCGCCGCACCACGACGTTGCGCGGATCCTCGGCCAGCGCGGTACGGCTCGCCGCCTCCGCGCCTGCCAGGTCGCCCGCCGTGACCCGCGCTTCGGCCAGCAGCATGGGCATCTCGGCGCCGCGGCCGCGCACCTGCAACGCCGGAACCTCCAGCAGGGTGACGGCGCGCGCCGCTTCGCCGCTGAGGATCAGGACGCGGGCCGCGAGCCCCGCGAGCGCCGCATTGTCGGGTGCCGCGGCCTGCGCCACCAGCAGCACCTCCCGTGCCGCGGCGGCGCGTGGGCCGCGGGACAGGGCGATCGCGGCCAGCTGCTGCCCCGCATCGGCATTGCCGGGATCGGCGGCCAGCACTTCACCGAGCAGACGCTCCGCCTCCTCCGGCTTGCCCTCCGCATAGGCGATCCTCGCGAGCGCGGTGCGTGCCGGCTGGAAGGCCGGTACGTCCCGCAGCAGGCCCTCGAAGCTGGCGCGCGCCGCGGGCAGGTTCATCCGTGCGGCCTCGAGCGTGCCGTCCAGCAGCCGGCCGCCCGGGGTGTTCCGCGCTTCCGGCGTCATCTGGGCACGTTCGGCCTCCGCTGCGGCGACATCGCCGGACAGCAGCGCGCCAACGGCGAGCATCGCGCGTGCGCCACCCTGATCGGGGGTGAGGCGCAGCGAGCCCTCGGCTGCCTCGGTGGCGCCGGCCAGGTCGCCCGCCGCGAGGCGTGCCGCGGCAAGGCGGGCGAGCACATCGGCATTGCTTGGCGCCAGTTCAGCCGCGCGGCGCAGCGCATCGGCCGCCGCCCTTGGCTGGCCGGCCGCGGCTTCGAGCCGGCCAAGCATGTCGAGCGTTTCAGCATCCGCACCACCGCGGCGAACCAGGTTCTGCAGCGTCGCGATCGCGTCCGCGGGCCTTCCCGCGGCGATCTCGAGCGCGGCGAGCAGGCGCACGCCGCGCGGGTCCTCGGGCTGGCGTGCGACGTAGCGGCGGGCGGCATCCTCGGCCTGCGCCGGTTGACCAAGTGCACGCTTGGCCAACGCCACCAGCAGCAAGCCGCTCGGGAAGTTGGTCAGTTGACCGCCGATCTGCTGCAAGGTTGCATCGGCGGCGCGCCAGTCATTCACACGGGATTCCAGCACCGCGCGGACGAACAGCGCGGGGGCCGCACCGGGTGCGCTGCGCAGCGCGGCATCGATCTCCTGCCGCGCTTCCGCATCGCGACCGAGCCGCATCAGCGCCTCGGCGCGCAGGGTCCGTGCCAGCGCCTGGCCAGGCTGCAGGCCGATCGCCGAGGCAAAGGTCGCCGCCGAGGACGCGAAATCACCACGGCCGAACTGGAACTGCGCCTTGCGCATCAGCGCATCGACCGATCGTGGATCGGCCGCGATGGCGCGGTCCACCGCCGCTTCGGCAGCCGCAGCATCACGTGAGGCCAACTCGACCGCTGCCATCGCCAAGTGCGGCTCGGCCGCACCGGGGGCGAGGCGGACAGCCTCTGCGGCGGAGGCGCGCGCTTCATCCACTCGCCGGTTCGCCAACTGCGCCATGGCGCGTCCGGCCGCCACTTGGCCGCCAAGGGCGGGCGGTTCGCCGACCGCCGGGAAGTCCCGCAACAAATCGTCGTAGCGGCGCAACCCGAGATAGGCGCGCAGCAGGATCGAGGTGCCGGCGGCGCGGTCATAGCCGCGCTCCAACGCGGCGCGCGCTTCCTTCTCTGCGGTGTCGAAGTCACCGACGTCGAGGCTTGCCTCGGCGAGCGCCGCACGTGCCTCCGCCGAATTCGGCGAGGTGCGGACTGCGTTGCGGAGTTCGATCTGCGCCGCGCGTAGATCTCCGCGCGCCTGTGCCTGCCGGGCGCGCTCCATCGAGGCAAGAGCGGGCGTGGCGAGCAACGCCGCACCGACGACCCCGGCGAACAGGCTGAGCCGAGCGTATTTCATCGAGGGTGCCATGGGTCGCTCCTCTAGACTGCATCAAGAATGTCGGTGGCCGGACCCGAAGTTTCATCACCGGCCCGCGCCGCGGCGAGGCCGTGGGTTTCGAGCAGGCCATAGAGCGTCGGCCTGCTGACGCCGAGCAGCCGCGCGGCGCCGGCAAGGTTGCCCGGGCTGCGGGCCAGCGCGCGTTCGACCGCCGCGCGTTCCGCCCGCGCACGCGCCGTGCGCAGGTCGAGATCTTCGTCGTCCTCGCCCGCGGCATCGGCCGCGGCAAGTTCGAGGTCGGCGGTGGTCACAAGCTGCCCGTCGGCCATCACTGCGGCGCGCCGGATGCGGTTCTCCAACTCCCGCACATTGCCGGGCCAGGCATGATGGGCGATCGCGTCGGTGGCGGTCGGGTCGAAGCCGCGGAAGCGGCGATCGAATTCGCGCCCGAAGCGGGCAAGGAACCAGTTGGCGAGCAGCACCGCATCGCTGCCGCGTTCGCGCAGCGGCGGGATGCGGACCGTCACGGCGTTGAGTCGGTAGAGCAGGTCGCCGCGGAAGGCGCCGGTCTCGGCCAGGGCATCGAGCGGCTGGTTGGTCGCCGAGACGACGCGCACATCGACCTGAATCGGTGTGCGGCCGCCGACGCGCTCGACCACCTGGTCCTGCAGGAAGCGCAGCAGCTTGGCCTGCAGCGCGACCGGCATCTCGCCGATCTCGTCGAGGAACAGCGTCCCGCCATTCGCCGTCTCGATCTTGCCCGGCGTCTGGCGCACAGCGCCGGTGAAGGCGCCGCGCTCATGGCCGAACAACTCGCTCTCCAGCAGGTTCTCCGGAATGGCGGCGCAGTTGATCGCGACGAAGGGCTTGCGCGCGCGCGGGCCGAGCGCGTGCAGCGCGCGCGCCAGCGCTTCCTTGCCCGTGCCGCTTTCGCCCAGCAGTAGCGCCGGCACCGAGACGGCCGCGAGCCGTTCCACGGTGCGGCAGACCTTCAGCATGCCTTCATCGGCGGTGATGATGTCTTTCACCGGGCTCGACCGCGGCGTGGCGGCGAGGCGACGGTTCTCCTCCTCCAGTGCCGAAAGCCGGAGCGCGCGGTCGATCACCGTCCTCAGCACCGCGAGATCGACCGGCTTCTCGCAGAAATCATAGGCACCGAGGGCAACGGCCCGCAGCAGGTTCTCCCGCTGCCCCTGCCCGCTCGCGACCACCACGGGCAGGGTGGGATGGGCGCGGCGCAATGCCTCGAGCGTGGCGAAGCCCTCGGAGACGCCCTCGGCGTCCGGCGGCAGCCCGAGATCGAGCAGCACGGCGGCCGGCTGTTCCTTGCGCGCCATCGACTCGGCATGCCGGCGGTCATTGGCGATGACCACGCGGCAGGCGGGGAAGGCCCAGCGATACTGGGCGCACAGGCCCGGATCGTCCTCGACGACCAGAAGGGCCGGCTTGGTCATGCTCGGTCCTCCTGCGGGTCAGACGCCGTCGCGACCACGAGCGGCAGGGTCACGCGCATGGTGGTGCCGGCGCCGAGCTGGCTGAGCACGACGAGGTCGCCGCCGGCTTCGCGCAGGATCTCGCGCGCCTGCCAGGCACCGATGCCGGTGCCATCCGGCTTGGCCGTGCCAAAGGGACGGAACAGCTCATCGCGAATGAATTCCGGCGTCATTCCTGGACCGCTGTCGGTGATGTCGATGACAAGCCGGTTGCCCTGGGCACGCAGGCGGATCCGCACCGCTTCATCCGGCGCCGAGGCATCGCAGGCGTTGTTGAGCAGGTGCAGGATGGCGGTGTCGAAGCGCTCGGCGCGCATCGCGATGTGGGCGCCGGGGGCACCGTCCTCCTCGATCCGCACCGGGCGGCGACTGCCGGCCGCCAGCAACCGCAGCCGTTCCTGCGGCAAGGTGCCCGATGGCGCGGAGGGGCTTGGCGCCTCGTCCTCGGGCTGGCGCAGCCGGGCGATCAGGCCATTGATGCGTTGGGCCGAGGCGCGGACCGTCACCAGCATGTCGTGCTGGAACTCCGGGTCGCCGATATTCTCCTCCGCGTTGGCGAGCAGCAGCGTCAGTTGGCTGGAAACGGTCTTCACGTCATGCGCGACGAAGGCGAAGCGCTTCGCGTAGTCCTGCAGGCGCCGCTGATCCACCAGCGTCTCCGCCGCTCGCCGCTCGGCGAGGAACATCGCCACCTCGCGGCCCAGCGTGCGCAGCAGGTCGAAGACCTCCCGATCCGTCGCGAAGGCGGCGCGCGGCGGCTTGAGCAGCACGACGCCGAACAGCCCTTCGGCATGCAGCGGCAGTGGCACGGCAAGCCAGACCGGACCGAAGGCCTCGGCCAGGTCGGCAGGCGTGTCGCCGTCATATTCGGCAACCCAGGCGCCGTCGCGCAGGGCGGCGACAAGCGCGTGGCCCGGATCGAGGGCGATCGACGCATTCGGGCTGTTCCAGCTTGCCGCCCAGGCGAGGCGCAGCCCGCCCGCCTCGCGCAGGAACAATGCGCCGCCAGGGCTGTCGACCGCATCGGCGATGGCGCGGATGGCGCGCAGCGAAGCGGGAGCCTCATCGGCCGGGGCCGAGAGCGTGGCGACGCAGCGCAGCCATTCGCGCCGGTAGTCGTAGCGCGCCGTGAAGAAGTGATCGACGACCAGGCGCCGCAGCCGCGACCGCGCCGAACGCGTCGTGGCCGCGACCGCCAACGCCACCACGGCAGCGGCGAGCAGGCTCGCCTGCGCGACAGGGCTCCAATCGGCATCGAGCCGGCGCAGCAGCTCCGCCACCGCGCCCACCAGCAGCAGGAACCCGCCGGCGAGCAGCAAGGTCGCGCCATGGAACACGACATCGCGCGACACCGGCGGGTCGCGCCGGATGCGGCGGTCGCGGACGGCGGCGATCAGCAGCAACGGCAGGACAAGCCCGGCCAGGGCCGCCCGCGCGTCCAGCATGCTGGACGCGAAGCTCTGGGATATCGCGGCCTCGGCATAGAGCAGCACGTCAAAGGCCGCGAGGCCGCCCAGCGCGATGCAGGGCAGGTTGACGTGCCAGCGCGCCGCCTCGCTGGCATTACGATAGAGATTCTCGGCCAGCAGCACGACCAGCAATGCGAGTGCGATGCGCGCCAGGATGGCGATGGAACCGAAGCTCGGCGCGGCCAGGACGCCTTGCGCCACCGGCAGTTCGGAAACGATGGCGATGCCGGCCACGATCGCTCCGCCCACGGCGAAGCGGCGCAGCAGCGGTCGCGCCCGCAGCCCGGCGAAGCGCCAGGCGAGGCCGAACAGCAGGGCGAACCACAGGACCGTGCGCAGAACCTCGAACATCCCGGGCAGGCCGTTCAGCGGTGCGTCAGGCTGCAACGCTACGGCAGTGGCCCAGGCGCCGGTGCCAGCGGCGGCCACTGCTGGCAGCAATGCGGCCCGCCCCCTGCCCGCGACCAGGATGAGCGCCGTCAGCAACAGGCTGACGACGGCACAGCCGGCATGCAGCGCGGCCGAGGCAGCGGCCGTCATGGGCGCCGTCCGGCGGCGTGCCGGGTCACCGTGCACCCTCCTGCAACAGGATCACGCGGATGGTGCCGAGGATGATGGCGAGATCGAGCGCGAGGCTGCGGTGACGCAGGTAATAGAGATCGTAGGTGAGCTTGTTGCGCGCATCCTCGACCGAGGCGCCGTAGGGATAATTGATCTGCGCCCAGCCAGTGATGCCGGGGCGGACCGCCGCGCGGCTGGCATAATGCGGAATGACGGCGGCGAGGTGCTCGACGAAGGTCGGCCGCTCCGGCCGCGGGCCGATCAGCGCCATGTCGCCGCGCAGGACGTTGATGGCCTGCGGAATCTCGTCGATCCGGGTCAGACGGATGAAACGGCCGACGCGGGTGACCCGCGGGTCGCTCGGCACCGCCCAGCGTGGCCCGCTCTTCTCCGCATCGACGCTCATGCTGCGGAACTTGAACAGCCGGAAGACGCGGCCGTGCTGGCCGACACGTTCCTGCCGGTAGAAGACGGGGCCCGGGCTCTCGAGCCGGATTGCCAGCGCGGTCAGCAGCAGAACCGGCAGCGTGAGCAGCAGCAGGCCGATGCTGCCCACGATGTCGAAGCCACGGCGGAACACGCCCGCCACCCTGTTCGCCCGCGTCACGGCTGCGGTGGACAGCCAGTCCTCCGCCAGGGTGTCGAGATCCACCCTGCCCTCCCGCAATTCCCGGAATTCCTGCGCGCTGAGGACCCGAACACCGGCCGCGGCGCACTCACCGCGGATCGCGAGGGACACCGCTTCGTGGTCCGCGGCGATCGCCGTGCGGATGCCGCTGCGGCGCAGTTCCTTCACGGCAAGGCCAGCGCCGAGGCTGCCCGGATCGTTCATCGCAATCGGAAGCTCCTGCGGCGAGACCCCCAACTCGGTCGGCAGGCCATCGAATGTGGAAGCGCGATTTGGCGCATCCGAACGGATCAGCGCGAGCCGCGGCCTGACCAGCCCGGCGCGCAACGCGGCGGCGAGGCCGAGGCGCAAGGCAACGGCCAGCGCGACATACAGCGCCGGAATGGTCCAATACTGCAGTTGCGGACGCGGCGGCCCCGCGCCAGCCATCGCGGCCACCACCACCGTCCCGAGGACCAGCAGCAGCACCGCCATGACGGCACGTCCGGCCAGCCGTCGCAGGGCGAACCAGGCATGCGCCTGATACAGCCCGCAAGCCGCCAGAACGACAGCGAAAGCAAGCCCGATCGGCAGTGAATACAGCGCAGAGCCGTTCACCGCCATCAGACCGGCGCCCTCCATGCGCCCGCCGGATAGGAGGATCCCGGCAACCACCGCAGCCAAAAGGTCGACCAGTACAAGAACGACCAAGCCTGGCTGAAGGCTCCTCCCGAAGGGTGACTTCATTCCCGTCCCCTCAACGCCCCCGCTGAAGGTGCAACAAGCCTGCCGGCGCAGGACACCACGCCGGAACACGAGCCGACACAGAAAAAAGGACAAGGTAGCGCCCTGCATTCGCATGGCACTCTCTGCCTCAATTTTCGCTCCGCTTCTCACGGACAGCCAGACCCTATCGCCCAATACCTTCGTCCGTAAAGTTAAATCTTGCCCCACACGATGCAAATACCCGACCTATGGTAGTAAAATCAGTTTGCATGAAAATTCCTGCAACTAGAACGGGAAAACCAGGCACGACCTGTGAGTCTTCCACGAGAATGTGTCGGAGCTTTTGACCCGTGGCGTTCTACTGCCATCTATTAAATGATCCTGTTGCTTGTTTCGTTGATCTGCCGGTTGCCGAAGCATAGGCTTGGTACAGCCAGCATCGACTGCGGGTGCCGCTGGACCGCTGTCTGTGCCACCGTTGCCCGACGACTTCGATCCGACGGATCGCGGCCATCGGCACCCTGGAGATGCGCGAATGAACGCCAAGCGCCGTCCGATGATCCTCGCCGCCGCCTTTGCCCTCGTGGTTGGCGCCTGTGCCGAGCGCGCCAGCGTCCCCGCGGATGCGACCGCGCCGGCAGGCCCGGCCCCTGAATATGTCATCGGCCCGGGCGACAGCCTCGACATCTATGTCCACCGTTCCCCCGAACTGACGGTCAATGGGCTGCCGGTGCGCCCGGATGGGCGGGTCTCAATCCCTCTCGTCCCCGACGTCGAGGCGGCGGGCCGCACGCCAACCCAACTGGCGCGCGAGATGGAGGAGCGGCTTCGGCGTTTCGTCATCGATCCTAACGTTACTGTGATCGTCCGCTCTTTCATTGGCACCTCGAGCCAGCAGGTGCGCGTCATCGGCGAGGCGACGCAGCCGCGTGCCCTTCCCTACCGCGATGGCATGACCTTGCTCGACGTCATGATCGACGCCCGCGGCCTGACCCGCTACGCGGCAGGCAACCGGGCGGAGATCATCCGCCGGGAGACCCCCACCACGCCGCCGACCGTGATCCGCGTGCGGCTGTCCGACCTGTTGCGAGACGGCGACATGACGCAGGACATCCGGATGCGCCCGGGTGATACGCTGGTGATCCCGCAGGGCTGGTTCTGAAGTCATGCACCTCACGTTGCAGATGCGCCGTTATGTCTCGGCTGCGTGGCGACACCGCTGGAAGGCGCTCGCCCTGACCTGGCTGGTCTGCATCGCAGGCTGGATCGCGGTCTACCTGATGCCGAACCAATATGTGTCGACGGCACGGATGTATGCCGACGCCGATGCCATTCTTGGCACGCTGTTGCGAGGCATCGCGGTGGAGGGGACGCCGGCGAGCCAGGTGGACGTGCTGCAGCGAACCCTGCTCAGCCGGCCGAATCTCGAGCGTGTCGTCGCGCGCACCGACCTTGATATGCGCATCACCGACCAGCAATCGCGCGAGCGGCTGATCGAAGATCTCGGCCGGCAGATCCGCATCACGCCGCAGACGCGCAATCTGTTCAGCATCGAATACCGGGACTATGACCCGCGTGTCGCGCGCGACGTGGTGCAGACGCTGCTCACGCTGTTCGTCGAGGCGGCGACCGGCACCGACCGCCGTCAGCTGGAGACGGCCCGCAACTTCGTCGCGCAACAGATCGCGGCCTATGAGGCCCAGCTTCGCGAGGCCGAACGCCGCCGGGCCGAATTCCGTACCCGCTATGGCGACCTGCTCGCGCTCGACGGCAATCTCTCGCGTCTCGAGACGGCGCGCGGCCGCGTTCAGGAATTGCGCGGCGAGCTGGCGGATGCCCAGGCGCGGCGCGACCTGACGCGCCAGCAGATCGATGCGCTGCAATCCGCCCCGCAGCCGACCGGCGGCGGTGGCGGCTCGCCGGAACTGGCGCAGGCCGAACAGCAACTGCGGCAACTGCGGATGCGCTACACCGACCAGCATCCCGATGTGGTGGCGACGCGCAACATGATCGCCGAACTGCGGCGCAGCGGCGGCGGAGCGCGTGGCCCCGGACGGCCCGCGGGGCCGAGCCAGCCCGTCCTGCGCGAGCAGCTGACGCTGCGCCTGGTCGATGCGGATGCGCAGATCGCCTCGCTGGAGCGCGGCCTGCGCGACGCGGAGGCTGATCTGACGCGCATGAACGAGATGGCGCGCAGCGCGCCGGAGGTCCAGGCCGAGTTCACCAATCTCGACCGCGACTACAACGTGCTGCGGCGGAACTACGAGGAATTGCTGGCCCGCCGTGAATCCATCCAGATCGGCGAGGCGGCGCGCACCAGCTCCGATCGCGTGAAGATCGAGATCATCGACCCGCCGACCCTCTCGAGCATTCCCGTCGCGCCGAACCGCCCGCTCTTCGCAAGCGGCGTGCTGGCGGCGGGGATCGGTGCGGGCATCGCGCTGGCCTTCCTGCTCGTCCAGATCGACACGACCTTCTATTCGGTCAATGAGCTGCGGCGGCTTGGCCTGCCGGTCCTGGGTGGCATCTCGGCACCGGCAATGCCGATTCGCATTGTCCCGGCCATCGCCTTCGCGTGCGCCGCGGCACTGATCTTCGTCGCCTACGGCGCCATGATGGCCGACATGCCTTACCTGCTCGAACGAATGGCACGGTTCATCGCATGACCCCCCCCAATGACCAGCGTCCGCACCTCGTCGAACGCCTGCAGCGCGCGCGGCAGGAGGAAGGCCGCACGCACCTCGTGGAGCGCGCCGCCGAGGCGCTCGCCGCCGCCGCGCCGGCCGTGGTGGCGGCCGCGCGCGATGTGGCGGAGGCACCGCCGCGCCCATCGCCCGCCCCAGCCCCTCCACCCGCGCCTGCCCTCGCCGAGGCCACGAAGATCACCCTCGCGACCCTGGTCGATGCGGGTCTCGTCGCCTCGGCCGAACGTGCCGCACGGGCACGCGTGTTGGAGGAGATCGCCATCGCGCAGACCCAGCTGCTGCGTGCGATCCCGAAGCGGCATGCGCAGGACAGCCGCCCGGCGGACACGGTGATGTTCACCTCCGCGCGCCCCGGGGAAGGCAAGACCTTCTGCTCGCTCAACATCGCGGCCGGGCTGGCGCGGTCGAGCGGCCGGCCGGTGCTCCTGGTCGATGCGGACGGCAAGCACGGCTCACTGAGCATGGCGATCGGGCAGACCAAGGCGCTGGGGCTGATGGCCTATGCCACTGACGCCTCGCTTCCCGCGGCGAAGGTCGTCGTGCCGACCGAGATCGATCGCCTGACCCTGCTCCCCTACGGCGCCCCCAATGCTCGGGAGGGCCAGCCGGCCGGCCCGCGCCTGGCAAGCGCGATACAGCGACTCGCCGCGGCGATGCCGCAGCACATCATCATCGTGGATACCCCGCCCTGCCTCGCGACCAGCGACCCGAGCACCCTTGCCCCGGTGATGGCCCAGGCCGTTATCGTCGTACAGGCGGAACGGACCGAGCGGCGGGAGGTCGAGGCGGCGCTCGACCTTGTAGAGGCGTGCCCGACCCTGCACCTTCTGCTCAACCAGTCGCACCTGACCGTCAGCGACAGCTTTGGCGCCTATGGAGGCTATGATGGGTATGGTGGCGTCGGCGCCTGACGGGTTTCGTATCCGACGCCATCTCACCGCGGCGGCCGGCATCCTGTGCCTCGCCGCGCAGCCGCTCGCCGCGCAGGAAGCGGGCAGCGGTGCCGCGGCAGCGGGCCGCAGTTCTGGTCCGTTCGGGATGCCCGTGGGCGGGTCCTCGCTCGGCACACCTCTGGAACCCTTCGGACCTCAGACGCCTGCCGCACGAGGACAGCAGGGGGCGCCTGAATCGGGCGCATCTGCAGCGTCACCAGCCTTCCCGAACGCGTCGCCGGGGACACCGCCGGTGCGCCTGGGCGCCTTCGGCGCTGCGTTCGCTGCACCCGGTGAAGCGGCAGGGCCCGACGATCCGGGGCGCGCCTGGAACATCGTACCGAGCATCGCCATCGACTTCGGCGCCACCGACAACGTCTTCCAGACGCACAGCGACCGGCGGCGCGACGCCTTCACCATCATCACGCCGGCCATCCTGATCGATGGTGCGACAGAACGTCTGC
Source organism: Roseomonas sp. SRI_022 (assembly GCF_057586215.1). Lineage (NCBI taxonomy): Bacteria > Pseudomonadati > Pseudomonadota > Alphaproteobacteria > Acetobacterales > Roseomonadaceae > Roseomonas > Roseomonas sp. SRI_022. The sequence continues at coordinate 23,826 of NZ_JBYCZL010000006.1, read as the reverse complement.
GCGCCATCATCAACTACGCACCCTCCGCAGAGCTCTACGCGACCTACACCAGTCAGAATCAGATCTCGCAGAACGGCAACGCGCTGATCCTGGCGGAGCTGATCCCCGGCGCGCTTTATCTCGACATCCGGGGCTCGGCGGGCGTCGGCACCAGCACGGGCGGCTTCGTGCCGGGCAATGTGCAAGCGGCCAACCGCAACGACCTCGTCCAGACCTACAACTTCCAGGTCTCGCCCTACTACGTGCACCGCTTCGGCAGCGCGGCCACCGCCCAGCTCGGCTACGTCTTCCAGTATTCGGCGCAGGAAGGCACCACGCAGTTCCAGCCCGGCGCCGCCCTGCCCTCCTTCACCAACCAGGACTACATCGGCAACCGTGGCTACCTGGTGGTGCGCAGCGGCGAGGATCTCGGTCGCCTTGCGCTGCAGGGCCGGGTCGACGGCACGGTCTTTTCCGGCACCGGCGTCTATGACGGCGCGCATGTCTTCGTGGCGGCGCTGGAAGCACGCTACGCCATAACGCCGGCGGTCGCCGTGCTGCTCGAAGGCGGCTACGAGAATATCGAATATGCCGGCACCAACCCGGACCAGATCCGCGATGCCATATGGACGGTGGGCGTCCGGCTGACGCCGACGCGCGACAGCTTCCTGACGGTCCGCTACGGCCATCGCGGCGGCTTCGACAGCCCGTCGCTCGAGGCCGGCATTCAGCTCGGCGGCTTCACGCGGCTGACGGCGAGCTATGTGGAGCGGCTCGCGACCGCCGCGACCGCGGCGCAGGACCTGCTGGCGACGACCACCCTCGACGAACTCGGCAATCCGATCGATTCCAATTCGGGCGCGCCGGTGCTCTACGCCAACTCGTTCTTCCCCGCGCAGAGCGGCCTGTTCCGCATCAAGACCGGCGTTGTCGCGCTGACGCAGTCCTGGCCGCGCGACAGCGTGGTCCTGTCAGCCTACTACCAGGAACAGGAGCCGATCTCGGCGGCGCAGGGCACGCAGATCGCACAATCCACCGGCTACTACGGCGGCATCAGCTGGACGCATGAACTGACGCCGGACACCGCGATGAACCTTGGCCTGCAAGTCGGGCGCAGCGAATACGGCAACCAGCCGGCCACCACCGTCTACTACGCCAACGTCGCGCTGCAGCACCGCATCACCGAAAGGCTGAGCGGCGTGGTGCGCTTCATCTACACCAACCAGACCGCCAACGTGACCTCGAGCGAATACTCGCAATCGATCATCCTGGCCGGTCTGCGCCAGAGCTTCTGAGGGATCGCCCATGCAGATCGACTGCTACGGGCTGCGTCAGCACCCCTTCCAGATGACGCCCGACGCGCGGCTGTTCTATGCCAGCCGCGCGCATAGCCGTGCCTATGCGCATCTGCTGTTCGGCCTCGCGCAGCAGGAAGGCTTCGTCGTCGTGACCGGGGAGGTCGGCGCCGGCAAGACGACGCTGATCGAACGGCTCTGCGCGGAACTGGCGCCGGCCGGCCACGCCGTCGCGCGGGTGATGACGACGCAGGTCGAGGCCGAGGACCTGCTGCGCCTCGTCGCCGTCGCCTTCGGCGCCGAGGCCCACGGGACCAAGGCGGAGATACTGCGCGCCATTGTCGCGCAGTTGTGGCAAGGCGTGTCGGAGCGCGGCCTGCGCCACATACTGATCGTGGACGAAGCGCAAGCCCTGCCCGTCAGCGCGCTCGAGGAACTGCGCATGCTCTCCAACGTGACGGAGGGCGAGAAGGCGCTGATGCAGGTCGTTCTCATGGGCCAGCCGCAACTTCGTCGCACCCTCGCGCGGCCGGACCTGGACCAGCTTCGCCAACGCATCCTCGCTGCCTACCATCTCGGCAGCCTGACGCGGGAGGAGACGCACCTCTACGTCCGCCACCGCATGACCGCCGTCGGCTGGACCGGCCACCCGGCCTGGGAGGAAACGGCGCTCGACGTCGTGCACCGCCATACCGACGGCATTCCGCGCCGAATTAACCGTCTCTGCTCGCGGATCCTGCTGTCCGGTTCGCTCGAACAGCGTTCCGTCCTGACGGTCGATCTCGCCGAGGCGACGGCGCTCGAACTCGAACAGGATCTGGGCGAGATCGTCGCGACGTCGGAATCCCCTGCCGAGCAGCGCGCGACCGACGAGGCGATCCAGGATCTCACCGATCGCGTCGCCGACCTCGAACGCATGATGGCGCAGCGGGAGCGCGCGCTCCGCCGTATCCAGGACCTGCTTGACACCGCCACGGCGGAGCGCGCGCGCCGATGACCCGCCCCGTCATCCGCAACGCCATGAGCGTGGACGTGGAGGAATGGTTCCAGGTGCAGGCCTTCACCGGGGTGATCCCGCGCGCCGCCTGGGACGGCTTCGACACGCGCGTCGAAGCGAGTACCGACCGCATCCTGGCGCGCTTCGCCGAGGCCGGGGTGCAGGCCACCTTCTTCATCCTGGGCTGGGTGGCCGAACGCCAGCCGCGCCTGGTGCGCCGCATCGCCGCCGCGGGGCATGAGGTCGCAAGCCATGGCTATGGGCATGAACTCGTCAGCCGCATCGGCGAGGCGCGCTTCCGCGCCGATATCCGCCACGCGCGACGCATCCTTGAGGATGTCTCCGGCGTGGCGGTGCGTGGCTACCGCGCGCCCACCTTCTCGATCGGCCCCACGATCACGCCCTGGGCGCATCGCGTGCTGGCCGAGGAAGGCTACACTTACAGCAGCTCGGTCTTCCCGGTCGGGCACGATCTCTACGGCGCACCCGAGGCGCCGCGTGCGCCGCATGTGCCGGACCCGGACGGCGTGCCGGAACTGCCGATGACGACGCTGCGGCTGATGGGCCGGAACCTTCCCTGCGCCGGCGGCGGTTGGTTCCGCCTCGCCCCCTATCCCCTGTTCCGCGCGGCGCTGCGGCGGGTGAACGGGACGGAGCGATCATCCGGCGTCTTCTACTTCCATCCCTGGGAAGTCGATCCCGGACAGCCGCGCCTCACCGACGCCCCGGCGCGTGCGCGCTTCCGCCACTATGCCCGGCAAGGCAGCATGGAAGCCCGCATCGCGCGCCTGCTGCGCGACTTCGCCTGGGGCCGGATCGACGAGGTCTTCGGTCCGACGATCGCGCTCGACCCGCCCGCCAGCCGCGCCGTCGCGGCGTAGGGACCCGGTCATGGCAGTCCGCATCCGGGAACTCGACGACAATGCCGCCCCTGCCTGGGACGCCTTCGTGCGTGCGAATCCAGAGGCGACCTTCTTCCATCTCAGCCCCTGGGCGCGGGTAATCCGCGAGTCCTTCGGCCACAGCACCCACTACGCCTATGCCGAGCAGGACGGTGCCGTGGTCGGCGTATTGCCGCTCGCGCGGATGCGCACGCGGCTGTTCGGCGACCTGCTCGCCTCGACGCCCTTCTGCGTCTATGGCGGTGCAGTCGCGGCCACGGCCGAGGCAGCGGAGGCGCTCGCCGCGCATGCCGAGGCGTTGCGCCAGCGGCTCGGCGTCTCCTGCCTGGAGTTCCGTCGGCGGGAGGCGCCCGACAGCGGCTGGCAGACGCGCCCGCCGCTGTACTTCACCTTCCGCAAGCCGATCGCCATCACGGGCGACGATGACCGGGACCTCGCGCGCAACATCCCACGCAAGCAACGCGCCGAGGTGCGCAAGGCGATCGCCCGCGGCCTGACCGCGGTGACCGACGGCGACGTGGACCGCCTGCACCGCATCTATGCCGAGAGCGTGCGCAACCTTGGCTCCCCCGTCTTCCCGCGCCGCTACTTCCGCCTGCTCGCCGAGGCCTTCCCCGACGCGCATGACGTGACGACCGTGCTGCATGACGGCCGACCCGTCTCCGCGGTGCTGAACTTCCATTTCCGGGACGAGGTGCTGCCCTATTACGGCGGCGGCACCCGGGACGCGCGCGGCCTTGCCGCCAACGACCTGATGTACTGGGAGGTGATGCGCCGCGCCGGGCAGGAGCGCGGCGCGATGGTCTTCGATTTCGGGCGCAGCAAGCTCGGCACCGGGGCCTTCGCCTTCAAGAAGAACTGGGGCTTCGCGCCGCAGGAGTTGCACTACTGCTATCGCCTCGGCCCCGGCGCCCAGGTGCCGGACAACAATCCGAACAACCCGAAGTACCGACTGCTCATCGCGGCCTGGAAGCGGCTGCCGCTGGCGGTCGCGAACGTGATCGGGCCGCGCCTCGTGCGCGGGCTCGGATAGGCGCGGCCATGGCCGGCCGGCGCCTGCTCTTCCTCGCGCACCGCATCCCCTATCCGCCGGACAAGGGCGACAAGATCCGTGCGTGGCACATGCTCGACCACCTGGCCGCGCGGTGGGACGTGGATCTCGGCTGCCTGGTCGATGACCCGGCGGACCTCGTGCATCTCGACTGGCTGCGGCAGCGCTGCGCGGTGGTGGAACACGCCCTGCTGACGGGGCGCGTCGCACGGACGCTGGCCGGGCTGCGGCCGGGCCAGCCGCTCAGCCTCGGCTGGTTCCGCGACGCGCGGCTGGCCGCCTGGGCGCGGGCGGGCCTCGCCGCCGGCCGCTACGATGCGGTCGTCGCATTCTCCTCGGCCATGGCGCCCTATGCGATGGGGCCGGCGCCCGCGACGACGCGGCGCGTCCTCGACATGGTCGATGTCGATTCCGAGAAGTGGCGCGCCTATGCCGCCGATGCGCGGTTGCCGATGCGCCAGGTCTGGGCACGGGAGGCGCGCACGCTGCTCGCCTTCGAACGCCGCGCCGCCGCGGCCTTCGACCGCACGCTGCTGGTCTCGCGCGAGGAGGCGGCACGCTTCGCCGAACTGGCCCCGGAAGTCGCCGGGCGCGTCGGCTGGGTGGACAACGGCGTGGATCTCGCGCGCTTCGACGCTGCCCAGCCCTTCGCACGCGTGCTCGGCGCCGGATCGCTCGTCTTCACTGGGCGAATGGACTACCGGCCGAATGCCGAGGCGGCGATCTGGTTCGCCGAGGCTGTCCTGCCGCTGGTCCGTGCCCGCTTCCCATCGGCAGCCTTCGTGATTGTCGGCGCCAAGCCATCGCCGGAGGTCCAGGCCCTTGCCGGGCTGCCCGGCGTCCAGGTCACCGGCGAGGTGCCCGATACGCGCCCCTACATCGCGGCGGCCGCGGCCTGCGTCGCCCCCCTGCGCATCGCGCGCGGGATCCAGAACAAGGTGCTCGAGGCCATGGCGATGGCGCGACCCGTCATCTGTTCCCCCCAGGCCTTCGAGGGCGTGCACGCGCTCGCCGGGCGCGACCTCCTGGTCGCCGACAGCCCGGAGGACTGGGCCGACAACGTCGCTGCGGTGTTGACCGGACAACACCCGGGTCTTGGCGAGCGCGCGCGGCGGGCGGTCGAGGCCGGGCATGACTGGTCGGCGACGCTGCGCGCCCTCGATGCTGCGCTGGAGGCCGATCCCGCGCGCCGGACGCAGGAGGTGGCGGCATGAACATGATCGACCGCCCCTCCGCCGGTCCCGCGCCGCAAGCGACGCTGGGGCCGGGCGGCGGCTGGAGGGTGCCGCTGGCCGCGCTGGGCGTGGCGCTCGCGGCCTGGGGCGCGCTGTTCGCGCGGGAGATCGGCGCCGCCGTCGCGGTATGGGAGAGTTCGACCGCCTACAACCACTGCTGGCTGATCCTGCCGATCGCCCTGTGGCTCGGCTGGCAAAGGCGGGGCCGGCTGGTCGGGCTGGTGCCTCGGCCGGCACCGGGGCTGGCACTGCTGCTGGTGCCACTCGCCCTTGGCTGGCTGGTGGCGGAACGGCTCGGCATCATGGAAGGGCGCCAACTTGCCGCCCTGGCCATCGCCGTCGCGATGATCGTCGTCATCCTGGGGCTGCGCTTCGGCCGCGCCATGGCGGCACCGCTCGGCTATCTGGTCTTCCTGGTGCCCTTCGGCGCCTTCGCGGTGCCGGCATTGCAGCGGGTGACGGCGCGGATGATCGAGTTCCTGCTCGGCTTCACCGGCATCCCGCATTATGTGGACGACATCACCATCGAGATCCCGGCCGGCACCTTCCTGGTCGCTGAAGCTTGCGCCGGGCTCCGCTTCCTGATCGCCACGCTCGCCTTCGGCGCGCTCTATGCCCTGGTGATGTTCCGCAGCCCCGGGCGGCGGCTGGTGGTGATGGCGCTGTCCGTCCTGGTGCCGATCGTCGCCAACGGGCTGCGTGGCTTCGGCCTTGTCATGCTCGGCCATTTCAGCGGCAGCGCGGCGGCGGTCGATGCGGACCATGTGCTGTATGGCTGGGTGTTCTTCTCGATCGTGCTGCTGCTGCTGATCCTGGCGGGGCTACCCTTCCGGCAGGATGGCGCGGCACCGGCGACACCGCCCATGCCAGCCTTCCCTCTGCCGGCGGCGCGCGGCCCCCTCGCCTTCGCCGCGGTGGCGGCACTGGCCATTCTCGGCGCCGCGGCGGGGCCGGGTGCGGCGCGGGTGCTGGACGAAGCTGGCGCGGAGCCGCCGGCGGTGCTGGCCGTGGCGCTCGATCCGCCGGAGGGATGCCTGGCGGAGGCCGACGGTGCGCGCCTTCGCTGCGGGACCATGGTCGTCACCGCGCGGGTCATCGTCTTCCCCGCGCGCGCGAAGTGGTCGGCTGTGGTCGCCCAGCGCCACCGCCTGGCTGGCGGCAGCGACGTGGACCTCACCTATCGCGTGGTCCCGCCCGGTGGGGCGGCTGTGTGGAACGTGCGGCAATCCAATGACGGGACCGGCGCCCGGGCCGTCGCGACCTGGCTGGACGGGCGCCCGGCCGGGGAAGGCCTGCGGGACCGGGCCATGCAGGCGTGGAACGCGCTGCGCGGCGGCGGGGCGCTGCCGGTGGTGGCGGGCATCGCCATTCAGGGCGAGCAGCCCGATCCGGCGATGATGCGTCGTGAGCGCGACGTCCTGACGCAGGTGCTGACCGCGCAGACGGAGGAACTGGTGGCGCGAGCCGTGGCGCTCTCGTCCCCGCGGCCCTGATCGCCCGGCGGCGCGCCGGTCAGGGCGCCGCGTAGGCGATCGCGACCACCTCGACTTCCTCCGCCCCGGCCGGCGTCCTCACCCGCCGCAGATCGCCCACCCGGGCGCCCAGCAGGGCCCGGGCGACCGGCGCCACCCAGGACACATCGCCGCGCTCGGCATCTGCCTCATCGACGCCGACGATGCGGATGGTCATCTCGGCATCGTCGGACATCCGCGCATAGGTGACGGTCGCGCCGAAGAAGACCTGGTCGCGCTTCGCCTGCGCCGCTGGATCGACCACCTGCACGCGGTCGAGCCGCTTGCGCAGGAAGCGCACGCGGCCGTCGATCTGGCGCAGCCGCCGCTTGCCGTACTGGTAGTCGGCATTCTCCGACCGATCGCCCAAGGAGGCAGCCCAGGAGACGATCTCGACCACCTTGGGCCGTTCGTCCTCCCACAGGGCGCGCAGTTCCTCGCGCAGCGCCGCCGCGCCCGCGGGAGTCATGTAGAAGGGCGTGCCGGGGGGCAGGCCGGCTGGGCCGTCCTCCCCATCCTCGTCATCCTCGCTCACGGATCGAGCAGGGCGTGCCGGACGGCTTCCCAGGATGCATGGTCGGGGGCGCAGATCAGCCCGCCATCGCGATGGGTGGGCAGGTAGGGGCTGCCGTCGAAGCGGGCGGAATGCCCACCGGCTTCCCGGTGCAGCAGCCAGCCAGGCAGGTGATCCCAGGGCATCAGGCGATTGTAGAACAGCGCATGCCCATGCCCGCCCGCCGCCCAGCGGTATTCATGCGCGGCGCAGCGATACCCGACCACGCCGGCGAAGCGCGGGAAGCGCGACGTCACCTGCCCGCGCAGCGCCTGCGGCAGATAGGTCCAGGAGATCGCCCCCACCATCTGTTCGACCGGCGCCGGCGCCGCGACGCGCAGATCGGCCATGTGGCGGCCTTCTGGATCGGCGATCCAGGCACCCTCCCCGCGTAGAGCGATGGCGGTGTCGTCGCCGAGCGGATCATGGATCCAGGCGCCGATCACCTCCCCCTTCACCACCGCCGCGGCCATGGTCGCGAACAGCGGCAGGCCGGCGGCGAAATTCGCCGTGCCGTCCACCGGATCGACCACGAAGGCGAGATCCGCATCGGCAAGGCGATCCATCACCGAAGGATCGGCTGCCGCCGCTTCTTCACCGACCACGGCGCAGCCGGGGAACAGGCGCCGCAGGCCGGCGTCGATGACGCGCTCGGCGGCTTCGTCGGCATCGGTGACAAGGTCGAGCGGACCGGATTTCGTGCGCACCGCGCCCTGCGCCAGGCGGCGGAAGCGCGGCAGGATCTCGGCGCGGGCCGCTGCGCGAAGCAGGGCGGCGACCTCGGCCGCACGGGCAGCACCGATCATGCCCCGCGCCCTTCGAAGCGTGCGCGGTCAGCGGGGGACAGGCGCACCGTCAGGTGCACGCCATCCTCGCGGTCGTCGCGCGACAGCACCTCGCCATGCTGATGCAGCCAGGCGAGACCCGCCCCGTCGCTTCCAGGCAATGTCACTTCGATCGTCTCCATGCCAGCGGACAGCCGCGCATCGATGGTGCGGCGCAATTCCTCCAACCCCTCGCCGGTCAGGGCGGAGACCGGCACGGCGCCGGGGGCGCGGCGCGATACGGTCTCGATGCCGCCAAGGAGATCGGCCTTGTTCAGCACCTCGATCATGCGGTCCTGCCATCCGGCTTCGAGCGTGGCATTGGCACCTTCCGCCATCTCCTCCATCACCCCGATCACATCGGCGCGCTGCGCCGCACTGTCGGGATGCGCGATGTCGCGCACATGCAGGATGATGTCCGCGGCGGCCACTTCCTCGAGCGTCGCGCGGAAAGCTTCGACGAGTTGCGTCGGCAGGTCGGAGATGAAGCCGACCGTGTCCGACAGGATGCAGGTTCGACCCGAAGGCAGCCGGATGGCACGCATCGTCGGGTCGAGCGTCGCGAACAGCTGGTCCTGCGCATAGACGCCCGCGCCGGTCAGCGCATTGAACAGCGTGGACTTGCCCGCATTGGTGTAGCCGACCAGGGCGACAACCGGGAATGGGACACGCTCGCGCGCCTTGCGGTGCAGGCCGCGGGTGCGGCGCACCTGGTCAAGTTCCTTCTTCAGCCGGACGATGCGATCGCCGATCAGGCGGCGGTCGATTTCGATCTGTGATTCGCCGGGGCCGCCAAGGAAGCCGAAGCCGCCACGCTGGCGTTCGAGGTGAGTCCAGGACCGCACCAGCCGCGTGCGCTGGTATTCCAGATGCGCCAGTTCGACCTGCAGCGACCCTTCCTTGGTCCGCGCGCGCTCGCCGAAGATCTCGAGGATCAGGCCGGTGCGGTCGATGACCTTGCAACCCCAGGCGCGCTCCAGGTTGCGCTGCTGTACTGGTGTCAGCGAGGCGTCCACGACGACGACGACCGCTTCCTGTTCCTTCAGCGCACGGCCGACGATCTCGACCTGCCCTTCCCCCATCAGCGTTGCGGGTCGGCGCTCGCGCAGCGGATGCACGGCGGAGTGAACGATGGTGACGCCGATCGAGGCAGTCAGACCGACCGCCTCGGCCAGCCGTGCCTCGGCCGCGCGCTGGCCGCCCGCATCGCCGATGGCGACGCGGCTCGGCTTTTCGAAGGGCAGGATGACGGCGGCCCGCGTCGGCAGGCCGCCGGTCTCCTCAGTTGCCGCCGTCAGGGGGAGCCTCACTTCGTGTCAAGGTCATGCGGGTCTCCGACGCCGGGGCGGCGGCCGCACCAGCGGCCTGCGCGCCGGCCTGCGCCGTCGCGTCAAACAGCATGATCGGGGCGCCAGGCATCACCGTGCTGATCGCATGCTTGTAGACCAGCTGGGTGTGACCATCCCGGCGCAGCAGCACCGAGAAATTGTCGAACCAGGTGATGATCCCCTGCAGCTTCACGCCGTTCACCAGGAAGATCGTCACGGGGGTTTTGGATTTGCGAACGTGGTTCAGGAACACGTCCTGCACGTTCTGGGACTTCTCAGCGGCCATGGGACCGGTCCTTCTTTTTGCTGGTCACCGACCAGTCAGCGGTCCGGCGAAAACCATTTCCGGCCGCCGGCCCGCACGTTTTCGCCGCCCTGTCAGCCCTTGGCAAGGGCAAGCAGCGCGGCGGCGAGCGCATCGCCGTCGGCGAAGTGCAGATCGGGTGCCGCCGTGGCGATTCCGCCATCATGGCGGGCATCGCCCAACAGCACGGCGCGGAAACCGGCCCGGCGCGCCGCCTGCATATCGAGCGCGGTATCCCCGACATACCAGATGGATGGCGACGGCCGGACATCCATCGCGCCGAGTGCCATCAGCATCGGTGCCGGATCGGGCTTGTCGGCCGCCGCATCGCCCGCGCCGACCAGCGCGCCGAAGTGCTGCGCCCAGCCGAGATGCACGGCTTCCGCCCGCAGCAGCGGCCCTTGCTTGTTCGACACCACGCCCTGCGGCGCCACCCGGCCCGCCGCCGCGATCGCCGCCGCGGCCCCGGGCATGGGGTTGAGCACGCCGAGATGGCGGGCCGTCACCTCGGCGTAGAAGATGTCCCGCGCACGTTCCCACTCCGCGCCGAACATGCCGGGGAAGGTATCGCGCAGGGACCCGCGGACATTCGCCAGCACCTCCGTGCGGTCCCACACCCGCATGCCGAAGGCGCGGAATGTGGCGGCGAGGCCAGCCTCGATCGCCGCCCAGCCATCGACCAGCGTGTTGTCCCAGTCCCACAGGACCGCGTCGGGCCGCGTCATCCCTTGAGTTGCCCGAGCAGCCCCAGCATGTCGCCCATCACCCAGAGATGACGGATGCGCGCGCCGTCCAGCCTGAAGAATCCGACACCCTCCCAGGCGAGTTCCCGCCCGCTCGGCGGGACGTCGAGGAACGGCCCGGCATCGTGCAGGCCCGAAAAGCCGATCCGCGCCGCGACACGATCATCCTGCGCCAGCAGGTCGCGCACTTCGCAGCGATAGGCGGAAAACGCCAGCCGCACGCTGCGGACATAGGCGCCGAAGGCGTCGTGCCCGCGCATCACCTGGCCGAAAGTGCCCTGGAAGGCAACGTCGTCATGCATCATGGCCGGCAGGCGCGACAGGTCGCCGTCCTCCCACAGTTCCACATAGAAGGCGCGGACGGTGGCGGCATTGGCCGCTTCCTCCGCGGTCACGCCGCGTTCTTCAGGCCGCCCTGCACATGGCGGGCGAAGATGTCGAACAGGCGACGCGCGACGGGGCCGACCGCGCCATCCCCGACCGGAGCGCCGTCGATGCGCAGGATCGGCTTCACGAAGGAGGTGGCGGAGGTCAGGAAGGCCTCCCGCGCGCGGCGCATCTCCTCGAGGCTGAAGGGGCGGTGCTCGACCGTGATGCCGGCCTCGGCCAGTTCGGCGAGCAGCGCGGCGCGGGTGCAGCCGGGCAGGATGGAATGGTCGAGCGGCGGGGTGCGGATCACGCCATGCTCATCGACGATCCAGAAGGACGTCGCGGCCCCTTCCGTCACCATGCCGGTGTCCGGGTCGAACAGCACGGCCTCGATCGCGCCCTGCTCGCGCGCCGCCTGGCGGGCGAGGCAATTGGGCAGCAGGTTCACCGTCTTGATGTCGCAGCGCGCCCAGCGCAGGTCGGGCTGGGTGATCGCCACCCCACCCCAGTTGTCCACCGAAGCCGGATAGGGCGGGATGCGCTTCACCGTCACGACCAGCGCCGGGGGCACCGGCACCTTCGGGAAGGCATGGTCGCGCCGGGACACGCCGCGGGTGACCTGCATGTAGACCAGCCCCTCGGTCACGCGGTTGCGGCGCGCGACTTCCCGCAGCACCAGGCGCAGCGCGTCGCGCGCCATCGGCATGGGCAGGCGGATCTCGCGCAGCGAGCGTTCCAGCCTGTCGAGATGGCGGTCCTCATCGACAGTCCGGCCGCCATACAGGTGCACGACCTCGTAGATACCGTCGCCGAACTGGTAGCCGCGATCCTCGATGTTCACGCTGGCGTCGGGCTGCGGCAGGTAGCGGCCGTTGACATAGGCGATACGAGACATGAGCGGACTTTCAGGCGTTGCCGACGGAACCAGGCGGGCTCGCGCGATCCTCGGCCTGGACGCCGAGGAATTTCAGCTTCCGGTGCAGCGCGCTGCGTTCCATCCCGACGAAATTCGCGGTGCGGCTGATGTTGCCGCCGAAGCGCAGCAGCTGGGCTTCGAGATATTGGCGTTCGAACAATTCGCGCGCCTCGCGCAGCGGCAGGGTCATGATCTCGGATGACCGGTCGAGCTTCAGCACGGCCGGCGCCGCGGCCCCGACCTGCGGCGGCAGCATGTCCGGCCGGATCGCTTCCTTCGCATCGCCGGGCGCCATGATGAGCAGCCAGTCGATCAGGTTGCGCAGCTCGCGCACATTGCCCGGCCAGTCATAGGCCTGCATGGCCGCGAGCGCGTCCTCGGACAATTCGCGCGGCGGCATGCCCGTGGTCTCGGTGGACCGCGACATGAAGTGCCGGGCGAGCACCGGCACGTCCTCCCGCCTCTCCCGCAGCGCGGGCACGCGCAGCGGCACCACGGCGAGGCGATAGAACAGGTCCTCGCGGAAGCGCCCGGCCGCGATCTCAGCGGCAAGGTCGCGATTGGTGGTGGACAGCACGCGCACATCCACCTTCACCCGCGTGCCGCCGCCGATGCGCTCGAAGCCCTGTTCCTGCAGCGCGCGCACGATCTTGCCCTGGGTTTCCAGCGGCATGTCGGCGATCTCGTCGAGCAGCAGCGTGCCGCCATGGGCGCGTTCCAGCACGCCGGCGCGACGCGGCTGGGCGGCAGGGTCGTTGCCGGCCTCGACGCCGAACAATTCCTCCTCGAACCGGGCGGGGTTCAGCGTGGCGCAGTTCAGCACCAGGAAGGGGCCCTCAGCGCGGCGCGACCGCGCATGGATCATCCGCGCCGCGACCTCCTTGCCCGCACCGGCCGGGCCAGTGATCAGCACGCGGGATCCGGTGGGCGCGACCTTCTCGATCGCCCCGCGAAGCTGACCCAGCGGAGCCGACCCGCCGACCAGCTCCGTCTCGGCGCCGGCCCGCAGCTTCAGCTCGCTGTTCTCACGCTTCAGCCGCGCCGCTTCCAGCGCGCGGGAGACGATCAGCAGCAGCCGGTCCGACTTGAAGGGCTTCTCGATGAAGTCGTAGGCGCCCTGCTGGATCGCCTGCACGGCCGTCTCGATGGTGCCGTGCCCGGAGATCATCACCACCGGGACCTGCGGTTCCTCGACATGCAGCGCCTCGAGGATGCCGAGGCCATCCAGGCGCGAATTCTGCAGCCAGATGTCCAGGACGACGAGCGAGGGCCGCCGCTGCCGGAAGGCCGCGATCGCCGTGTCGGAATTATGCGCCTGGCGCGTCTCGTAGCCCTCATCCGACAGGATGCCCTCGATGAGGGTCCGGATGTCCGGCTCGTCGTCGACGATCAGGATCTCATGCGCCATGCGCAACCTTCGCTCCCTCGGCGGCCCGGGTCGAATCCGATCCCGAGTCCGGTCCCATCGCCGCGGCCCTGAGAGGAAGTATCAGGGCAACCCGCGCGCCGGGGCCGTCTTCGCGATCCTCCAGGGCCAGCCTTCCGCCATGGTCCTCCATGATCTTCTTCACGATGGCAAGGCCAAGCCCGGTTCCCTTTGCCTTATGCGTGACATAGGGCTCGGTCAGCCGGTCGCGGTCCTCCTCCTTCGGCAGCCCGACTCCGTCATCCTCGACGATGAAACGAACCTCCGTCGGGGTCGATTCGACGCGCGCGCCGATATGGCCGGCCCCCTCCCCCGCCCGCATCGCCACCGCGTCGGCGGCGTTCTGCAGCAGATTGGTCAGTGCCTGGCCGATCAGCCGCCGGTCGCAGGGCATCACCGGGGCAGGATCGGCATACACGGTCTCGTAGGCGATCTCGGGATGGGCATCGCGCTGCAGCACCAGCGCCTCGCGCAGAAGCTGATTGGCGTCCTCCGGCTTGATCACCGGCTGCGGCATGCGCGCGAAGGCGGAGAACTCGTCGACCATGCGCCCGATGTCGCCGACCTGGCGCACGATGGTGTCGGTGCATTGGCGGAAGGTGTCGGGATCGTCGCTGATCTGCTTGAGGTAGCGGCGCTTCAGCCGTTCGGCGCTCAACTGGATCGGAGTGAGCGGGTTCTTGATCTCATGGGCGATGCGCCGCGCGACATCGGCCCAGGCCGCCTTGCGCTGGGCCGAGACCAGTTCCGTCACGTCATCGAAGGTCAGCACATAGCCATCGACACGTCCGGCCTGCGTCTCGGCGCCGAGACGGGCGATCAGGGTGCGCCGCGCCGCCGGTGGGCCGGAGCGGATCTCGGCCGTCTGCGGGCGATCGGGCTGGTTGCGCACCGCCTCGATCAGCGGCGCGAATTCCGGTGCGACGCCGGCAAGCGGCAGCCCCATCGCCGCATCCAGATCGACGCCGAGCAGCGCCGAGGCCGACCGATTCGGCAGGTTCACCCGCCCTTCCGCATCAAGGCCGATCACGCCGGCCGACACGCCCGACAGCACGGTTTCGGTAAAGCGGCGCCGTTCGTCGATCTGGCGATAGGCTTCCATCAGTTCGCCGCGCTGGGCGCCGAGCTGGCTGGTCATCCGATTGAAGGCGCGCGACAGGGAGGCGACCTCGTCATCCGCGTCACCTTCCTGCACGCGGGTGGACAGGTCGCCGGCGCGCACGCGCTCGGCCGCGGTGATGAGGCGGGAGATCGGCCCCGCGATGCGGTTGGCGATCAGCAGCCCCAGCAGCACGGCAGCGAGCAGCACGAGCAGCGTCGCGATCCCGAAGATCAGCACGAAGGTGATCTGCAGGTCGCCCTGGTTGCGGTCCAGCCGGTCGTATTCCTGGAAGGCCAGTTCCGTCGTGCGCATGTGCTCCAGCACGCCGGGATCGACCGGGCGGCTGATCATCAGCATCAGCCCCGGCGAGATGTTCAACTGCACCAGCGCGCGGACGCGGCCCTCCCCGCTTTCCGAGGGGAGCACCACGACCTCCCCCGCCCGGGCCGATTCCATCGCCCAGGATGGCGGCACGTCCACCACCGTCCCGGTGGTTAGCCCGGCCGAGGCGATCACCTGACCGAGCGTCGGTTCCACCACCAAGGATTCGGTCAGTCCGCGGATCGCGGTATGCGTCGCCAGCAGCCGGGCGAAGGCGATGCCGTTGTCGGGCAGCAGCACCGGTGCGGCCCGGTTCAGGTCGTTGGCGATGGCGAGGATGTCAGCGCGGATCGTGTTGCGGTGTTCCTCGAGGTAGGCGCGGGAAGCGACCAGCGAGGCTTCCAGCGTGTTGCGCACCCGATCGGAGAACCAGGACTGGATGCCGAGGTTGAAGAACACCGCCGAGAAGCCGGCGACGAAGATCGCCGGCACCACCGCCACCACGCCGAACAGCAGCACGAGCCGCACATGCAGCCGCGACCCCGCCGAGCCGCGCCGCCGTTCCACCCACATCCGCACCAGCCGCGCCGCCAGCGAGGCGGCGAGCAGCAGCAGCACGGACAGGTTCGCGAGGATGATGCCGACCACCTCGCCCGGCCCTGTCGGCCCGAGCGGCGTGCCGCCCGACAGCACCATGAAGGTGGCGAGGCCCAGCACGAGCGCGACGATCGCCAGCCCGATGGTGACTCCGCCGCTCTGGAGCAGATGCGCCGCGCGCCCCGCCCAGGATTTCGGCGCGGCCTCTGGCTGCGGTTCCCCGGCGGCGGCGGATCTGCGCGCGACGGGTCGCGCCCCGCCACGGCGCCGGAACAGGCCCAGCATGTCAGCGCTTCCTATGCCCGCACCGGACCGCACCCCCGCCCGGTCGTCCGGCGACACTATCCGGCATGGCTGGCCGGACGGGGGTGCGGGCCGGCGTCGGCACTGTCATACGCGCCCGCGCATGATCAGGACAGGCCGCGCACCACGGGCAGTTCGAGCTCGCGGATCTTCTTGCGCAGGGTGTTCCGATTGAGGCCGAGCATCGCCGCTGCCTTGATCTGGTTGCCCCTTGTAGCACCAAGGGCGAGTCGGAGCAGCGGTCGTTCCACTTCCGCCAGCACGCGCTCGTACAGGTCGCGCACCGGCATGCCATCCTTGTGGGCGGCCATGAATGTCTGGAGATGCCGCTCGACCGCCTGTTCCAGCGTCGCCGGCTGGGACTGGCCATCCGGGCCGGCGGGCTGCACCGCCTCGGCCAGTTCGGCCGCGACCGCGTCGCCGCCGATCACCTCCTGCGCATACAGCGCGGCAAGGCGGCGCATCAGGTTTTCCAGCTCGCGCGCATTGCCCGGCCAGGCATGGGCCTTGAGGCCGTCCAGCGCCTCCGGGCTCAGCTGCTTGCCCGGCAGCCCGGAAGCGCGTGCACGGTCGAGGAAGTGCCGCGCCAGCAGCGGGATATCCTCAATGCGTTCGCGCAGCGGCGGCAGGCGGATCGGCACGACGTTGAGCCGGTAGAACAGGTCCTCGCGGAACAGCCCCTGGCGGATCAGCTGACGCAGGTCGCGATGCGTCGCGGCGACGATCCGGACATTCGCCTTGATCGGCTGGCGGCCGCCGACAGTGGTGAACTCGCCTTCCTGCAGCACACGCAGCAACCGCGTCTGCGCCTCGGGCGGCATGTCGCCGATCTCGTCGAGGAACAGCGTGCCGCCGGCCGCCTGCTCGAAGCGGCCGATGCCACGGTTGAGCGCGCCGGTGAAGGCGCCGCGCTCATGGCCGAACAACTCGGCCTCGATCAGTTCGCGTGGGATCGCGGCCATGTTGATCGCGACGAAGGGCCCGGAACGACGCTTGCCGTAGTCGTGCAGCGCGCGCGCGACGAGTTCCTTGCCGGTGCCGGACTCGCCGGTGATCATCACGGTCAGGTCAGTGGTCGTGAGCCGCGCGACGGTGCGGTAGATCTCCTGCATCGCGGCCGAACGGCCGACCAGCGGCAGCTTCTCGCCCTGGTCGTGATCGTCATGGGCGGCGGGTTCCGCTGGGGCGGCGAGCGCGCGCTCCACCACCGACAGCAGTTCCTTCAGGTCGAAGGGCTTGGGCAGGTATTCGAAGGCGCCGCGCTGCGTCGCCTTCATCGCGGTGGCGAAGGTCGATTGCGCGGACATCACCACGACGCGCAGTTCGGGCCGCACGCGCTTGATGCGCGGCACGAGGTCGAGGCCGTTCTCGTCGGGCATCACCACGTCGGTGATGACAAGGTCCCCTTCCCCATCCTCCACCCAACGCCAGAGCGTGGCGGCCGAGGAGGTCGCCCGCACCTGATAGCCCGAGCGCGCGAGCGCCTGGCTGAGCACGGTGCGGATCGCGCGATCGTCATCGGCAATCAGGATGGTTCGCGGATCGGTCATTGAGCAGTTCCGAGGCTTCCCGGCGGGGGCGCAGGCATGGAAAGACGGAACACCGTTCGACCGGGCCGGCTGTCGCATTCGATCAGCCCGCCCTGGTCCGCCACGAGTTTCGCCGCGAGCGCGAGGCCGAGCCCTTGTCCCCCCCGCTTCGTGGAGACGAAGGGTTCAAAAAGCGTGCCGCGCACTTCTTCCGCGATTCCGGGGCCATTGTCGCGGACGCTCACCTGCAATGGCAGGTGAACGCGGTCGGTTGAACCGGGCACGGCGATCCGCATGCCGTGCTGGTACGCGGTGGAAAGGATGATTTCACCATGCCCCGGATCGACCGCTTCTGCCGCGTTTTTGACCAGATTGAGTAAAATCTGAACAAGCAGGTCCCGATTGCCCCAAACCGCCGGCAGGGAGGGGTCGTAATCCTCGGTGATCCGCAGATGGGACGCGAAGCCGGTCACCGCGATGCGCCGCACATGGTCCAGCACCCGATGGATGTTCACCGGGCCGAGTTCCGTCGGCCGGTCGGAGAACATGTCGAAGCGGTCCACCAGGCCGCGGATGCGGTCCGCCTCGTCCTGGATCAGCAGGCAAAGTTCCCGGTCGCTCTCACCCGCATTCTGTTCCAGCAACTGCGCCGCGCCGCGGATGCCTGAGAGCGGATTCTTCACCTCATGCGCCAGCATCGCCGCCATGGCGGAGGCACCCCGCGCCGCGCCGCGGAAGTTCAACTGCCGGTCCAGCATCTGCGCAGTCGAGCCATCCTCGAGCGTCAGCACCACCGCGCCAGGCAGTTCCGGCAGGGGCGCGGCGTGGACGGTGACACCGCGCCGCGCGAGGCGTGGGCTCTCCAACGACAGGTCATGGTCGGAGATGCGCGCATCGGAATGCCGCACCTGCGCGATCAGCGCGAAGATGCGCCCATCCTCGGGCAGCAGGTCCGACAGGCGCATCTGCGCCAGCGAGGCCGTGGAGGCCTGGAAGAACTGTTCGGCCGCCGCATTGGCGCTGACGAAGCGGTTCTCGGCATCGAGCACGACGACGGGCATTGGCATGGCGCTGAGGATCGCGGCCGCCTCGGGCAAGGCGCGACCCTTCCATCCGATCGGGCGCACGGCGCGGCGCAACAGGCCGGCCTTCATGCTGCGATCCGCTCCTCGCCCGCCTCGCGGAAGGCGTCGCGCACGGCCTCGACCCCGCGCTCGACCAGCGGGTCGTAGAAGGCGTGCACCAAGTCGGTGACCGCTTCCGGCGTCTCGCAGCGGTTCACCTGGACGCGGAACTCCGCCGAACCCGGCAGGCCCTTCGAGTACCAGGCGACATGCTTGCGCGCGAGGCGCACGCCCGGATTGCGGCCGTGATGGTCCAGCATGTCCTCGTAATGCGCGAGCAGGATGCGCTTCTGCTCAGCGAGTTCCGGCTCGGCCGCCGCCTCCCCGCGCAGTCGCGCGGCGACCACGGCAGGGAACCAGGGCCGGCCGTAGCAGCCGCGCCCGATCATCACGCCATCCGCGCCCGACCGGCGCAGCGCCTCCTCCGCGTCCTCGATGGTGATGATGTCGCCATTGGCGATGACGGGGATCGAGACGGCGTCCTTGACGCCGCGGATGAAGTCCCAATCCGCCGTGCCCGTGTAGAACATCTGCCGGGTGCGGCCATGGACCGTGACCATGCGGATGCCCGCTTCCTGCGCGATGCGCGCAAGGCGCGGCGCGTTCAGGCTGTTGTGGTCCCAGCCCATGCGCATCTTCAGCGTGACCGGGACATTCACCGCGCGCACCGTGGCTTCCAGGATGCGCGCGGCGGCGATCTCGTCGCGCATCAGGGCGGAGCCCGCCGACTGCCCGACCGCGACCTTCTTCACCGGGCAGCCGAAATTGATGTCGACGATCGCCGCACCACGATCGACGACAAGGCGCGCGGCCTCGGCCATCGTCTCGGGATCGCAGCCGGCGAGTTGCACCGAGGCCGGGCCGCCGAAACCATCGACCTCGGCCATCTTCAGCGTCTGGCTGTTGGTCCGCACCATGGCCTGGGAGGCGATCATCTCACTGACCACCATGGGCGCGCCGAGCGCACGGGCCAGGCGGCGATACGGCAGGTCGGTCACCCCGGACATCGGCGCGAGGATGACCGGCGTGTCGATGGAGACGCCACCGAGGTCGATCGGTGCCAGGCTGTTCGCGCAATGGTTGCTCATGATTTGGGCAGATTAGGCGCTGGGCGCCCATTCGGCAACAGCGCGGCGCGGATATTGCCCCGGAACCGCGCAGCGTCGTTGCGCGATTGCCGGAAGTGGATGGATCGGCATACTGCATTGCAACACAACGCCGGGATTCTTCGTATGCCGTCTCTCGACCGCTGGGCGCCGTATGCGCTTGGATTGCTGCGCATCGTCGCGGCGCTGATCTTCCTCGAACACGGCACGCAGAAGCTGCTGGACTTCCCGGCACGTCCAGGCGGCGGCGCCGGTCCCGCCCTGTTCTCGATGTACGGCATCGCCGGCATGCTTGAGATGGTGGGCGGCGCGCTGCTGGTGGTTGGGCTGTTCACCCGCCCCGTTGCATTCGTGCTGTCAGGGCTGATGGCCTCGGCCTATTGGATCTCGCATGCGCCGCGCAGCATCTACCCGCTGCTGAACGGCGGCGATGCGGCGATCCTCTACTGCTTCCTCTTCCTCTATCTCGTCTTTGCCGGCGGCGGCGCCTTCGCCTTGGATAACCGCCGTAAATAGTCTATGCGCCGGCCCCTTCCGGGGCCGGAGCCGCCCATGACGATCGATGCCCTGCTGATGGCTGCCGGTGCCGGCACCCGCTTCGGTGCGGATGAACCGAAGCAGTTCCTGCCCCTGCTCGGGCGGCCGGTGCTGCGCCATGCGGCCGAGGCGCTGCTGCGTGACGGACAGGTGCGGCGAATCCTGCCGGTCGTCGCACCGGGGGAAGAAAGCCGCGTCGCCGCACTGCTCGACGGCCTGCGCGCCCTTCCCCCCGTACCGGGTGGCGCGACCCGCGCAGCCAGCGTTCGCGCCGGGCTGGAAGCGCTTGCCGCCGATGCACCGCAGTACGTGTTGGTGCATGACGCGGCGCGGCCGGTGATCCCGGCCGGGACGGTCGCCGCGCTGGTCGCGGCGCTGGGAACGGCCCCCGGCGCCATCCCAGCCCAACCGGTTACCGACACGCTGAAGCGCGGCGCGCAGGGGCGGATCGTGGAAACCGTGGCGCGCGACGGCCTGTTCCGCGCCCAGACGCCGCAGGCCTTCCGCTTCGACGTGCTGCTCGCCGCGCATCGCGCCGGCGATGGCGCCGCGACCGACGATGCCGCCCTGCTGGAGGCCGCCGGCCTGCCTGTCGCGCTGGTGCCCGGCGGCGAGGCGAACATCAAGATCACCTGGCCCAAGGACCTTGCCCGCGTGGAAGCCCATCTCGCCGCCCGTCTGATACCGCGCATGGGCACCGGCTTCGACGTGCACCGGCTGGAGGCCGGCCGTCCGCTGGTCCTGTGCGGCGTGACGATCCCCTCCCCGCTCGGCCTGTCGGGGCATTCGGATGCGGATGTCGGCATCCATGCGCTGTGCGACGCGATCTATGGCGCCCTGGCGGAAGGCGACATCGGCCGCTGGTTCCCGCCATCCGAGGCGCAGTGGAAGGATGCCGACAGCGCGCGCTTCCTGCGCCACGCGGCAGGGCGGATCGCGGCGCGCGGCGGCGTGCTCGCCAATGCCGATGTAACGCTGATCTGCGAGCGCCCGAAGATTGCCCCGCATGCCGAGGCGATGCGGGAGCGACTGGCGGAACTGCTCGATGTGCCGGTCGGCTCGGTGTCGGTGAAGGCGACGACGACCGAGCGGCTCGGCTTCGCTGGCCGTGGGGAGGGCATCGCCGCGCAGGCCGCGGCGGTCGTGCTGGTGCCGTCCGTTCCGTGAGAGTTCGTTAATTTTTTTCGATTTTTTCCTTGTTCCGAGACGATCCAGCGGACTACCCTCCCGCCGCGCCGTATCGGCGTCGATGGCGGCGAGAATGGAGCGACTGATCTCACCCTTGCCCGAGGGGGCTCTGGTTTGTTCGGCTTGCGCGCAGGATCCTGCGGCGGCCAGCGGAATCGCCGCGCGCCTGCCCTGCCTCTGCGAAGCCCATGACGCCGCCCTCGAAGGCCTGGTGGCGCGCGCCTCCCTGGCCGACCCGGAAGGGCCGGACCATCCGAAGCGGGTCGGGCGCATCGCCGCCATCCTGGCCGAGGCGATGGGCCTGCCGCAGGACCTGCGGGAGCTGCTCGAGCGCGCAGCGGCGCTGCACGACATCGGCAAGATGTCCCTGCCGGAAGGCGTGCTCGGCCACCGCCACGTGCTGGACCCCGAGGCGCGACGGCAGATGGAACGGCACACCCTGCTCGGCGCCAGCATCCTCGCGCATGCGCGCGCGCCCTGGATGCGACTCGCCGCCGTGATCGCGCTGATGCATCACGAACGCTGGGACGGCAGCGGCTATCCGGTCGGCCTGCGGGGGGAGGAGATTCCGCTGGCGGCGCGGCTGGTGGCCGTGGCGGATGTCTATGACGCGCTCCGTTCGGACCGCCCCTACAAGGACGCCCAGGACCACGACCAGGCGCTCGCGGGCCTTTTGCAGGGCGACGGGCGGATCGGACCGTCCCAGTTCGACCCGCGCGTGCTCGACGCCTTGCGCGGACGGGAAGCGGAGATCGCGGCGGTTCCGCGGTAGCATCAGCCTGGGTTGGCCCGCGCCAAGGGGCCCGGCGCCAGCCCGGCGATCACCTCGCCCAGCATCGCGGCCGGTACGGGGCGGCCAAACAGATAGCCCTGCGCGGCATCGCAACCTTCGGCGCAAAGCCGCTGCAACTGTTCCTCGGTCTCCACCCCCTCGGCCGTGACGGCGATGCCGAGGCTGCGGCCAAGCCCGGCCACGGCACGCACGATCGCCGCCGCATCGCCGCCGGCCGGCAGGTCCTGCACGAAGGACCGGTCGATCTTCAGCCGGTCGAAGGGAAAGACCCGCAACTGGGTCAGCGACGAATGGCCGGTGCCGAAATCGTCCATGGCGATGCGCACGCCGGCGTCGCGCAGGTCGAGCAACTGGCGCAGCGCGGCATCCGCATTGGCGAGCAGGACGCCCTCCGTTACCTCCAACTCCAGCCGCGTGGCGGGCAGGCCCGACGCCCGCAGCGCGGCGGCGACCTCATCGGGCAGGCATCCTTCCTCCAACTGGGCGGGGGCGATGTTCACCGCCACGCTCAGCGGCGCCGGCCAAGTGGTGGCGATTCGGCAGGCCTCATGCAGCACCCAGGTGCCGATCCGACCCATCAGGCCAAGCCGTTCGGCAACCGGCAGGAAAACTGCCGGGCCCAGGATCCCGCGTTCGGGGTGGCGCCAGCGGATCAGCGCCTCGAAGCCGGTCAGCCGGCCCTCCGGCAAGGCGACCTGCGGCTGGAAATGCAGTTCGAAGGCGGCCTGTTCCTCCGCTTGGCGCAGCGCCGCCTCCAGCAAGCGCTGTTCCTGCCAGCGCCGATCCATCTCGGGGCTGAAGCGGCGGAAGCCGCCGAGGCCTTCGGCGCCCGTCTCGTTGCGCGCCATGGCAGCGCGACGCAGCAACTCCGCCGCGTTGCCACCATCGGCCGGCGCCACGGCGATGCCCACACGAGGCGTGACGACGATCGACTCCCCGGCGATCAGGTATGGGCGGCCGAGCAGTTCAACCAGACGGCCCCCGAGCACCGAGGCCCGTTCCGGCTCCTCCACCTCGCTTTGCAGCACGGCGAATTCCTCGCCGGCCAGGCGGGCGACGAGGTCGGCATCGCGCACCGCGGCCTGCAGGCGGCGCGCGGCCGCGCGCAGCAGGTCCTCCCCGATCGCGTGGCCGAACATCTGGTTTACGGCGCGGATGCCCTCGATGTCGCACAGCAGCACGGCGCTGCCGCCGCGCCGGCGCGGCGGACGGTCGAGCGACGCGGCGAGCCGCGCTTCGAACATGGCGCGGTCGGCAAGGCCGGTCAGCGGGTCGAAGCCCGCGGCACCGGAGGCCAACAGCGTTTCGGCGGCCATCGCCATGACCCAGGATCCGCCCGAGGCGCGCCGGATGGCGAAGCGCAGCCCCGGCGCGCCGGGCATGCGCAAGGACAGCACATCCTCGCCACCCGGCAGGGTCGCGCCGAGGCAGGCGGCGACCAGTCCCGCCGAAGCATCGCGATCCAGACGGGGGCTGGCCTCCAGCAGGTCGTGCAGGCCGCGGGCCTGCCGCCCCGCGCGAGACAGGCCGAGCAGCGCGGCCGCGGGGCCGCTGACCAGCCCGACATGCAGGTCGGCATCGAAACTCAGCAGACCTTCCATCACGCTCGCGCCGCCATCCGGGGGGATCGCACCCCGCGTCCGGCCTGCCTCGGCATCCGCCATCCCGTCCATGCTGACCCGCCTGTCCTCCCCAGGGCGGAGCGGGGCCGCGCCTTGCGGCACGGACACACATCCATGGTCCTGGGAGGTAGCGGAAATGCGTAAAGAAAGTATGGATCTTGCCCGGCAGCG